>NZ_JAHGAH010000094.1:0-33541 GCF_030248475.1 Vibrio sp. D173a | reverse complement strand
GATCAAGAGACAGGCAAAAGCGGGCTTATTGATATAAGGTGGTTCGTTGTAAGCTGGTTAGTTGCAAACTGGACAGGTTGGCATTTTCATCAGATTCATTTCTCGCCAAGACATGCTGAGCGCATCTAAAATCAGAATTTTGCCTTTCTTTGGTTGGCCGTAATCAGATATTACTTTAATCGCTTCCATCGCTTGTACTGCGCCAACAATACCAACAACAGGCGCCATGACTCCGGCTTCGACACAGCTTAATGCACCACTGCCAAAAAGGGCACTCAAGCATTGGTAACATGGTTGCGCTGGGTCATCGTAAGTAAACACGCTTACTTGTCCCTCCATGCGAATGGCGGCGCCTGAAATTAGCGGTGTTTTGGTCGCAAAACATAGGCGGTTAAGTTGATTACGCGTATCGACGTTATCTGATGCATCAACAACAATCGTGTGCTGTTCGATCAAGCTTTTTAGCTCTGTATCATCAAGACGCTTTGCGATGGTATCTACAATGATGTGCGGGTTAAGTTCGCGTAGTGCATCTGCCGCCGACTCTACCTTCTTACGGCCAATATCCGCATCGTGATGCAGTACTTGGCGCTGAAGGTTAGACAACTCGACGATATCATCATCAATCAGCGTGATTTTACCGACACCGGCAGTGGCCAAATATTGGCTTGATGCACAACCTAAGCCGCCAGCACCAAGCATCAATACTGACGCTTGTTTGAGCGCCTCTTGCCCTTCAAAGTCAAATTGACGAAGAATGATTTGGCGGTTGTAACGCAGCATTTCCTGATCGGAAAGAATATCCACAACGATTTCCTAGTATAGGGTTGAGTTGAATAGTTGGATCTGAACCGTTTCACCTACTTCCACACGGCCGCGCTCGCGCTCTAACACAACAAAACAGTTCGCTAGGCTCATGGAGCGGAATGCACCAGAGCTTTGGTTTCCGGTTGTTTCAACTACAAACTTGCCATCTTCCAATGTATAGATGCCACGTTGGTAATCGGTACGACCTGGCGCTTTCTTAAAGGCGGTTTTGGTTGTTGCAGGAATAGACTCAGGTGCTTTCCATTCTGTATGGCCTGCAAGTTTTGCAAGCATTGGTTGAACAAGTACGTACATGGTAAGTACGGCGGAAACCGGGTTACCCGGCAGACCACAGAACCAAGCTGTACTTAGCTTACCAAATGCGAAAGGTTTACCCGGCTTGATTGCTAGCTTCCAGAAACCAATTTCACCAAGCTCTTCAAGAATGTCCTTGGTGTAATCCGCTTCGCCGACGCTAACACCACCAGAGGTAACAACGACATCAGCCAACGTTTGCGCTTGTTCAAAAGTTGCTTTCAGAGTCTCTGGGCAATCTGGAATGATGCCAAGATCAATCGCCTCACAACCGAAGTTCTCGATAAGCGGTTTAATACCGTAACGGTTGCTGTCGTAGATCTGACCTTCGTCTAATGGTTCGCCTAGTGGTTTAAGCTCATCACCAGTAGAGAAGAAAGCAACTTTTGGTTTACGCACTACCGTCACATGGCTTACACCAAGAGACGCAATCATCGGAATATCGCGAGGTGTTAAACGCGCACCTTGTGCAAGCACGATGTCGCCTTGCTTGATGTCGTCACCTGTTGGGCGGATGTTGTTTTGCGGCTTCACGTCAGTTTGGTTGAACTGAATGCCAGCATCCGTCACTTCTGTGTTTTCTTGCATGATAACGGCGTCGCAACCTTCAGGGATTTTTGCGCCAGTCATGATGCGAACACAGGTACCTTGTGGCCATTCACCTTCAAAAGGTTGTCCTGCAAATGATTTACCTGCTAGAGGCAATACAGAAGATGACTCAAGATCTTGAATGCGAATTGCGTAACCATCCATTGCTGAGTTATCGAATGGCGGTACGTGAATAGGAGACAAGATGTCTTCTGCCAGTACAAAACCGAGTGCTTCAGCAAGTGGAAGAGAAAGCGTAGTTTGGATAGGTTTGATTCGCGATAGCATTTTGTCCATCGCTTCTTCAATTGGCATCAAGCCAGGTGCGTCGCAGCAGCCCATTGAGAAAATCCTGTGTTCTTTTGTTTTGTGGCAACTTTACCATAAAAAGGGGACCGAGTAAGAATGTCCACCTATAAAATATGGGTGTAATTATTCAAAAATCCGAGTATCCTTGTCAGCCATCCGAAAGGGGTAAAAAACCTGCGGAGCTCAAGAAAATCAGCTCAGTACCTACATTTGATGTGTCTTGGTGTGAAGACACGAACTGAGCAGCTCAAACCGAAAAGTATGAATGCAATTTTGATTGGGTTCGTATCAAAGCGGAAGTAATAAAAGAGGAAGTGGAATGTCAGGTCTTAGCGAGTCAGCGAAGTTAGTAAAAGAAGCGCTAGAGCAACGCGGTTTGGAAACGCCAATGCGTCCAAACAACGTAAGTCGTGAAGAGAAGAAAGAGAAGATCGAACACCACATGCGTGAGATCTTAGGTCTACTTCAACTTGACCTTACTGACGATAGTTTAGAGGAAACACCTCACCGCATTGCTAAGATGTACGTTGATGAAATCTTCTCTGGTTTGGATTACTCCAACTTCCCGAAAATCACGGTGATTGAAAACAAGATGAACGTGAGCGAAATGGTGCGCGTGAAGGACATCACAGTGACCAGTACTTGTGAACACCACCTTGTGACCATCGATGGCAAAGCTGCTGTGGCTTACATTCCACGTGGCAAGATCATTGGTCTATCAAAGATCAACCGTATCGTTCGCTTCTTTGCCCAGCGTCCACAAGTTCAAGAGCGTATGACTCAGCAGATTCTTGTTGCACTTCAAACGTTGCTTGAGTCTGATGATGTGGCAGTGACGATTGACGCAACACACTACTGCGTGAAATCTCGTGGTGTGATGGATGCAACTAGCGAAACGACAACAACAGCATTGGGTGGCATCTTCAAAAGCAACCCAGCAACGCGTGCCGAGTTTCTGCACGGTTTACGCTAAGTAACAAAGCAATATTCTAAGAGGATGGCAAACGCCATCCTTTTTTACATTTGCTTGGAGGGTGTGCTGATGAGTTCTGGCCAGTACATTTTTACATAGCCAGCGGAAACCCAAATCACGAGCACGGTGGCAACACTTAATTCAAGAAATCCAAAATCATGTAACCAATGCCACTGTGGGTAAGATTCTGCAAAAAAAGTGGTAAGACGATGCATCGCAATCGCGCTGATAACAGAAGGGAAGGTTGCTGCAGCAATAGATGGCTGGAACTTCAAGCGCATCAAACGGAAATAACACAGGTAAATCAACAACGTCATAGTGATTGCGATGCCTGCTAATGCGCCTGTTAGTATCGGATCTGGCTCGCCAAAGTTGACCAAATAAGCCGCTAAAGACAAGTTCACCGGAGCTGCCATGATCGCCAATGTTGGGCGTGCGCGACGCGGAAGAGAACCAAAGAACACAAGGCGATAAAGCACTAATGGCAACATAAAGAAGTAAATGCCAATGCACATCATCGCCAAGGTTTCAGAAAACACATTATGGCCGAATTGAGAACCTGCAAGGGAAGAGCTGATCAAACCAACAGGATATAAGAACCAACTTGGCACGATGTTCGACATCTTGAAGTTCATGATCTGGAAACCAAAGAACAACACCATCATCGTAAAGTGAAGTAACACCGCCATAAACCAAAGCGGATAAGCTACGATTGGTGCAACCGCAGCAAGGTAGTCACATAGCATGAGTAACGCCATACTCATCGGAGCCATTAAGCTACCGCTCAGAGGGTGTTTGATATCCGCCATAAACAGGCGAGGGCTGGTGGCGTATTTCAGCAGAACTGGAGTGAGGAGCAATGCACCAAGTGCAGCAAGAAATGGTCTTATCGGTTCGCCAATGTCAGGAATGTATAAGGCCCAAGCTTGTCCAAGCCCGATCATACCCAGTGCCAAAGCCGCTTGCGAAGGCGGGACACTGTAAAACTGTACAAGTCTTCTCCAGTTCAAAACTACTCCGAGATTGGATGAATCACTCTAATTTGAGCCGCGAATACTAACAATATTCATGAGTCGTTACCCTTAAATATTATAAGTAAATATCAGAGAATGGGAATTTTGTGAGTTTGGTAGGGAAATTTTGTAGAGAGATGCAAAAGCGCAGAATTACTGGCTCCAAACTAACATCTTATGTGGAAGATAATTTGGAGCCTGTTTAGCCAAGCATCTCGAAGTTACTTGGATATATCAACTTATGCTTGGTTTTCTGGTAGGTCTTGTTGACGTAGTTTGTCATTTTTAAGCGTACGATGTAACAATTGGCTGTAAATCGGTTGTCCGCCAAGTAACTGCGCTACGATGACTGCGCCTAAACTGGTAATAATGAGTGGCAAGATTAGGTAGTAGTTATTCGTCATCTCGATAACTAGCAAGATACCAGTAATCGGTGCACGCACTGTTGCTGCAAATAGCGCCCCCATGCCTGCAATTGCGAATACACCCGGCTCGATAGTCAGTGAAGGCAACAGCATGTCTGCACTGGCACCGAATGCGTAGCCAAAGAGAGTACCAAGCGCCAGCATTGGTGCAAAAATACCACCAGGCGCACCAGAGCCGAAACAAAGTAGGGTGGTAATCACGCGACCAACGAACAGCATGACTAAAATCGAGATCGAGTAATTACCATTGGTAATATCTGGGATCAAGCCAATACCACCACCGGTAAGCTGTGGCACGTAAAGCAGCAACAGACCAAATACGCCGCCTAAAATGGTACCTGTGATTAGGTAGCGTTTACGGTCGTTTTTATGCAATGCAACAAAGCTGTCTTGTGCAATGGTTATCAGTTTGTTGAATACAACACCAAACACGCCGAACAAAGAACCGAGAAGCAGGAACAACCACAACGATTGCAATTCAGGAGATTGGTATTGTGGCATGGTGATAACGGCTTCTTGACCGTTGATGGCTCGAAACACAATGTTCGCCATGATGGCTGAGATGATCACCGCACGAATGGAAATCAAAGAGTAACGAAACTGAGGGCGCATCTCCTCAACCACAAACATGATGCCTGCCAACGGTGCGTTAAATGCCGCCGCCAAGCCACCGGCGGCACCGGATGCCAATAGAGAGTGACGGGTATCATCGTCCTTTACACGGAAGATGTCTGTAACCATACGGCCAACCGCACCGCCCATCTGTACTGTTGGACCTTCGCGGCCTAAAACCATACCTGAACCAAGCGCACCCATACCGCCAAAGAATTTTACTGGGATCACTCGCCACCAACGAACCGGACGAATGTTATCCATTGCACCTTCGATTTCTGGAATACCAGAGCCTGATGCCTCAGGGGCAAAACGGTGCACAAGGTAGTAACCGATGAACGCTAACGCGCCACTGATCAAAATCGCAGCGAGCCACAAAGGCAGTACGCTACCGATCTCACTCTTTAGCCATTCGGTACGAGTCTCAGATACAAAGTGAACCGCAATTTCGAAGTAGGTGCCGACAAGGCCTGCTAACGTACCAACGATTGCGGCCATAAAGAGGACGGAAAATGATGTTGGCGTTGACCCTCGAGAGACAAACTGGTTAATCGCATCTTTCGGTACGTGCGCTAACACAGATTTCACAATTCTCTCGCGTTTGGTCATTAACAGATTCTCCTAGACTACTAATTGGAAGGGACGAAAGAAATTATACGCTCACGAGAGTCTAGACCTAATCAATAAAGATGCAATTTAGCTTTCCACTATTGAGCGGTTCAAGTATCAATTGTCTAAATATTGATTAATATTGTGCTATTGGTCCCATATTCGGCGCTATTTTTTTATTGGTAAAACTTGTTTTCTGAGCGAAATGAACCATGCTTTAAGTGTAAAGCAACATGACTGCTTCAGAAGGAGGGATGTGAGGTTTTACACACAATTTGGATGGATTCAAACCCTACAGAAATTCCTCGTCATTTGTTCGGGACGCATCAATAGTCTTCCCGATTCGCATACTCACGATTGAGTCACGAGGCAGAGGCGCACGCACTGTGCGCCTTTTTAATGCCTGCTTGATCCTGAACGTTACATTGCCTACAAAAAAACAGAATGCAATGTTGATTAATTTAAATGGTATAATATTCTGTTTGTCGTAATGGTTCTCAGCGTGATGTATTACGCAGTTTAGGCTTTGTACAAAGATTGATGCGGACTAGAAGGTCCGCTTTTTTGTACCTGAAATTCGACATCGCAGCTTGCTTCTCGCTCAGCTTGCAGCAAAGATAAAGCTTATTCATCTTCTTGAGTTAGCTTAATAGTAAGGCCATGCTGCGTTTTTATTTTTGTTCGTTGCTCTCCCTCTGTTTATTGACGCAAACTGCTTATGCGCAGGGGGCATGGTGGCAAGCTATATTATCGGACGCATCTGTCGTTGAGGTTCAACAGACTTTGCAAGAGGGCGGAGAGTGGTATACCTGTGAGGCGCAAGAAAGTGCAGTTGCATTCTGTTTGGATGACTTTCACTACTATCAGCAACATCTCTATGGAGAAGCAACAACAGAGGCAAAAGCAATACGTCTAATCTTTCTCACGGACTACCAACCGCAAAATCTAAGTGAGCTGATACTGAACCTGAGAAAAGATGGATTGGTGATGAAGCGAATAGCAATACAAGGTGAGCAGTACGATGTTGCTGAAGCATTAAAACACCACTCGCCAGAAGTGGTCGATAAAGCACTGGTCCTATTTATCAACCGCTACCCTCAGCAAGTACCACGTCGTATTGCTTGGGTTTTAGCACAAGAGTTTGGTTCTCCAGCCCCGAGATTAAACGTCACCTTAAACAGTGATGGCGAGATGATTGAGCTAGAGGTAATTCGTTTCTAAAGTGCCATGCTTTAGCTCTCTGATGTTTCCGTTTTATTCTCATGGTGCAAGGCTAAAAATGTAGCCATTGCTGACTCGTCCAAAAATCCATCCGACTTTTTATGAGCACGCAGATACTGGTAACCCGCAATCAGTTTGCGATGTTGTGTTTCTTCAACCTGAGAGATCGTTCCACTCATGACGTGCTGGAAGGCAAGTTTGTAGGCTTCCATATCCACAACCTCTGCCTGACGGTATAAATAGCCACAGCCGGTGGCTAGCCACTCCAATGAGCAGTTGGCTCGCATTGCGATTTGGTTGGCTTTGGTTAAGCTGGGTTCGCTTCCTTTGAGATATTTGCGAATTAAAGCCTCGGAAACGTCGACGCGTCGAGCAAAACCGCTGATGCTTTCTTCGCCAATTAACGTGGCGAGTCGTTGGGCAAAAGACATATTTCGTACTCCAGTTCGAATTGCGAAAGTTTACCCGTTGAGCAAGCGGTAAAACAAGACTAGGATGAATACAGATTAAGAAAAGGAGAGAAACCCATGGTTGCAAAAGTAGTGACTGCACCAAACGGTCCAGAGTTTTCTGAGCTGGTTCAAGGATATTGGCGTGCAGTAGATTGGGGCATGACAGCGCAAGAGCGTTTGTCGTTCCTAAAGCAACACATTGAGTTAGGTATTACCACCGTTGATCACGCTGACATTTACGGTAATTACGAGTGTGAAGCGTTGTTTGGTGAAGCATTAGCACTAGACAAGAGCTTTCGAGAGCAAATTCAGATCGTGACAAAGTGCGACATCAATTTATGTGGTGACAAAACGCCAGAGCGTAAGATTAACCACTATGACACCAGCGCTGCACACATCTATCAATCCGTGAACAACTCGCTTGAGAGACTCAAAGTCGACGAGATTGACGTTCTTCTTATCCATCGTCCAGACGTGTTGATGGACGCAGATGAGGTTGCAGAAGCGTTCTCTGAGCTACATAAAGTGGGTAAAGTTAAGCACTTTGGTGTTTCTAACTTCACGCCGCGTCAATTCGAGCTTCTTCAATCTCGTTTAAGCAAACCTCTTGTGACTAACCAAGTGGAAATCAACCCACTGAACTTTGAAGTTGCACACGATGGTACGTTAGACCTACTTCAAACACATCGTGTTCGTCCAATGGCATGGTCATGTTTGGGCGGTGGTTCCATTTTCACTGGTGATACGGAGCAAGCGGTTCGTGTTCGTAACGAACTGGAAGCTATTCGAGAAGAAGTGGGTGCAAACAGCATTGATGAAGTCATTTACGCTTGGGTTCGTCGCTTACCTTCTAAACCAATTCCAATTATCGGTTCTGGTAAAATTGAGCGCGTTCACGCAGCAGTGAATGCTTTGAACATTGAACTCACTCGTGAGCAATGGTACCGAGTTTGGGTAGCATCAAAAGGTCACGGTGTGCCATAGAAAGCACAATAATCAAACGAAAAGTAAGGCGCTCTCATCGGGTGCCTTTTTTATTTACTATTCAGCTAAAAGAGCAGGAGCCAATAAAGGCAACCCCTTGCGTATCAAGCTCTGTAGAAGTTTTAATCACTCCTGCGCAATGTCACTAAATGTATAGGGAATTCGGGATTTTCTCGTTTAACTGGTTCACTCATCTATTCATATTGCGTATGCTTACCCAGTAAACAACAAAGAAAAAACTCCTCGTCAGTTTCTTCGTATTATAGGCGGTATCAATCTGTTAGACTCCTGCGCAGATTGTTGAATATTAAAGGTGGTAGAATGTCTTTTCCTGTACTCATCTGTGATGATTCAGCGTTAGCACGCAAGCAGATGGCAAGATCACTGCCAGCAACATTGAATGCAGACGTGACATTTGCCATTCATGGTAAAAATGCGCTTGAAGAGTTGGCGCAAAAAGAATTCAAGCTGATGTTTCTCGACCTCACCATGCCAGAGATGGACGGTTTTGAAACATTAGAAAATATGAAACGCTTGGGGATCCAAACGCCCGTGGTGGTTGTGTCTGGTGATATTCAACCTAAAGCGAAAGAGCGTGTCTTTGCGCTCGGTGCGAAAGCATTTATTCAAAAGCCTATTGGTAAAGATGAGCTTAAGGCGACGTTAAAAGAGCTGATAGAGCCTGATGATCGTCCCCAAGTCATTACTCCTACCACGATTGAATTACCCATTCTGCGTCGCCGCGACATCTATATGGAAGTGGCCAACGTCTCTATTGGTCGTGCGGCCGACGCGCTAGCTCGCCACTTTGATGTGTTTGTTCAGCTCCCTTTTCCAAACGTGAATATCTTTGAAGTCAGTGAGCTGCACATGGCGCTACGAGACTTAGCTTCTCACGATAACGTCTCCGGTGTTTGCCAAGGTTTTTGCGGCGAAGGTATTGCAGGCGAGGCACTGGTCATTCTCAGTGACTCCAGCGTTTCCGATCTTAAGAAACTGATGAAGGTGCCAGCGGACAGCGAAGAGTTAGAAGAGCTTGAGCTGTTGATGGACATATCCAATATCTTGGTTGGGTCATTCTTGAATGGTTTGGGCGAGCAGTCTGAAGTCCGCTTTTTCCAGAGCTCACCAGTGCTGCTTGGTCAGCATATTTCCATCGATTCTATTATCGAGTCGACAACTGGTGCATTTAGCCGAACCATGACATTTGAGGTCAGCTACAACATTGAAGGCACTTCCATCCGTTGTGACCTACTGTTTATGTTTGTTGATGAGTCACTGCCGTTGCTGGATAACAAATTGTCGTACCTAATGGAGGATTTCTAATGCTGAACTTACCTGCAGAATTTGAACAATTCCATTGGATGGTCGACATGGTGCAGAATGTCGACATGGGTTTAGTTGTGATCGATAAAGACTGCAACGTTCAAGTGTGGAACGGCTTTATGACGCACCACAGCGGCTTGCAATCTCACGAAGCCATTGGGCGCTCAATCTTTGATATCTTTCCTGAGATCCCGCAAGAGTGGTTCAAGCTAAAAACCAAGCCTGTTTATGATTTAGGGTGTCGAAGCTTTATCACATGGCGTCAGCGTCCGTATTTGTTCCGTTGCCGCAACGTTCGACCAGTGACGCAACAAGCGGAGTTCATGTACCAAAACGTGACGCTTAACCCAATGCGCACCCCAACAGGAAAAATCAACTCACTGTTTTTGTCCATTCAAGATGCAACGGCAGAAGCTTTGATGTCTCAGCAGCAAACTTGATGTCGCAACAGCAAAAATAAAGCTTGAGAAAATAAACACAGCAAAAGCCGAGGTTCGCCTCGGCTTTTTCGTATACTTAAATCGTGTCTTTTGAACCGTAGAATATCGTTATGGATTTTAATCTCGCCCTCAAGCTCTATACCGCAGAGCAAGTCAGAAATGGAGAAGTGATCGCAGCTCAAATGGCAGGCGTCTCAATGTACAGCCTAATGCAGCGTGCAGGAATGGCGGTATACGAACGATTTCTTCATCTTTACCCAAGGGCGCGAACCGTGCTGGTGGTCTGCGGTAAAGGCAATAATGGTGGAGACGGATACGTGTTTGCCACGCTTGCCAAACAGGCGCAGTTGAATGTTCGTGTCTTCCAGTTAGGTGACACCACATCATTGAAAGGGGATGCGTTGCAAGCGTTTGAAGATTGGCAATCTGTGGATGGCGAGAATAGTTCTTGGGATGATTGGCACACTGCACTTTTAGAGGCAGATGTAATCATCGATGCCATGCTTGGTACAGGGCTCTCTGGTGAAGTAAGGCATGAGTATCGCCGCTACATTGATCAAGTTAATCAAATTCATTGTCCGGTCATCTCAATCGATATTCCTTCGGGGTTAAGTGCAGACACAGGTTCCGTGCTCGGAGATGCTATACAAGCGGATCATACGGTGACCTTTATTGGTGTGAAGCAAGGATTATGCACAGGGCAGGCGAGAGACTACGTTGGTGAGCTGCATTTTTCTGGCTTGGGTGTAAACGTCGAGTTTGAGTCGATTGAAGAAGAAAGTGCGTTAGGCATCGATCATCTAATTATCAGAAGGTTACTGCCAGAAAGAAAAGCCACAGCCCACAAAGGGAATAATGGCAAGCTCTTATGTATAGGTGGTAATCAAGGCATGTCTGGCGCCATTCGTTTGTGCGCCTCAGCCGCAGTAAGAACAGGCGCAGGACTTACGGCTGCTCTGACACACCCGAGCTCTTTATTGCCATTGCAAGTTGGCTCTCCAGAAGTCATGAGTCAGGCTATTACGTTTGATGAGCTAAAAGAGCAGGACAACGAACTGATTAAACGGACACGTTGGGCGGATGCCTTAGCTTTCGGTCCTGGTTTTGGTGAGGATGAATGGGCGCATCAGGCATACCAGCTCTTATCTCAGCAATACAAACCTAAGGTCGTGGATGCTGATGGACTCAATATTCTTGCGATGCTGAATCATCGTAATGATGTCGTGGTTCTACGAGATGAACAGCGCGTTATGACACCACACCCAGGAGAGGCTGCCCGTTTACTTAATGTCTCAACTAAGGAAATAGAGCAAGACCGCTTTGCTGCCGCGAGACAGCTCCATGAACGTTATGGCGGTGTCATTGTACTTAAGGGCGCAGGGACGCTTATCTATGATGGGGTAAGAATGTACGTGTGTCTTGCTGGGAATCCAGGAATGGCAAGTGGTGGAATGGGTGATGTGCTCTCTGGTGTGATTGCCGCGCTGCTTGCCAAAGGGTTACCTATTGCTGTTGCTGCACGTTTGGGAGTGATGCTTCATAGTCACGCCGCGGACATTAATGTCCAACAAAAAGGCGAAATTGGGTTATTGGCAAGTGATGTTATTGAATCACTTCGAGATGCCATTAACTTAAAAAACGATTATTGAACGGAGAAAACAGCGCTAAAAATGGCAAAAGAGTGATGTGAGGCGTGAAAAAATCAGGAAATATTTTTTGTTTGATCCAAGGATTAAAGACCGTTTGATGCAATTTTGAGCATTTATGAGAAGCTGAACGGTAAAAAGCTATCGCTTTCACGCAAAGGTTTGCGCAAAGGATTAAATGGTGGTGGGTTTTAACTGTCTGATATTGTTAATAAAGTTATGATTTTGGGGAGAGGTGCGGTGTTTTTGATATGCGATTTCCAAGATGGTATCACAAAAAAAATTCAAATATCAGACTTGTAGGAAAGAAATCACAGCCTATAATGCTGAAAACCGGAGCGTCTGCCAACGCTCCGGTTTTTTTGTGTCCGAAGAACAGTGAACTCGTCTGCCAACGATGCCACTACGCACTCTGAGATGACACATATACTTATGAATCAAGGAATTACACAATGCGTATCGAACAAGAACTTAAGTTAGGTTTCAAAGATGTACTGTTTCGCCCGAAACGTTCTACCCTTAAGAGCCGTTCTCAAGTAAATTTAACCCGCGATTTTACATTCAAGCACAGTGGCCGTCAATGGTCTGGTGTACCTGTAATTGCGGCGAACATGGATTCGGTTGGTAGCTTCGCAATGGCGAAGGCACTAGCAGAGCATGGTGTAATGACCGCTGTTCACAAACACTACACAGTAGAAGACTGGGCAGAGTTTGCGAAAACAGCAGACAAAACAACACTAAACAACGTAATGGTGTCTACTGGTACGTCTGATGCAGACTTCCAAAAAACCAAAGACATCATGGCGAGCTCTGATGAGTTTATCTTCATCTGTATCGATATCGCTAACGGTTACTCAGAGCACCTAGTCGAGTACGTACAACGTGTACGTGCTGCATTCCCAGACAAAGTTATCTCTGCAGGTAACGTAGTGACTGGCGATATGTGTGAAGAGCTAATCCTAGCGGGTGCAGACATCGTTAAAGTGGGTATTGGCCCAGGTTCAGTATGTACTACACGTGTTAAAACAGGTGTTGGTTACCCTCAACTTTCTGCAATCATCGAGTGTGGTGACGCTGCACACGGCCTTGGCGGCATGATCATCGGTGACGGTGGTTGTTCATGTGCGGGTGACGTTGCAAAAGCATTCGGCGGCGGCGCTGACTTCGTAATGCTAGGCGGTATGCTAGCAGGTCACGAAGAGTCAGGCGGTGAAGTGCTCGAAGAAGACGGCAAGAAGTTCATGAAATTCTACGGCATGTCGTCGAAGAGCGCGATGGACAAGCACTCTGGTGGTGTTGCTGGCTACCGTGCCGCTGAAGGTAAAACTGTACTTATACCATTCCGTGGCAGCGTTCACGGCACTATCCAAGACATCCTTGGCGGTGTTCGCTCAACATGTACTTACGTAGGTGCAGCGAAGCTTAAAGAGCTAACCAAACGTACTACGTTCATCCGCGTACAAGAGCAAGAAAACAACGTATTCGGTAAAGAATAAGTTTTTGCTTAAATAGAATTAGTGTAAAAACAACTAAACGTTGAATTTACGAAACCATACGTTGAAATAAAAACAACCATACCTTGAAATAGCTTGTTTAGTGTACAACACTTAGGTAAGTTTACTACAGGTATGGTTGTTTGTTATGAAAAAACGGATTCTCAGAAACTCGTCAGTCAAAAACATATCACGCTTTGTCAGCCTTAAAACTGACTCCATTCACACAGTCGAATCCGACTTGGAGTTTGATGCCTGTTTTCACTTTGAATTTTCAGCAAAAATTTTGACTTTTGAAGCTCAACCCCTTGGCTTCGAATATCATCTCGATGGTAAGAGACGTAAGTATACTCCCGATTTTTTAGTAACTTACAATGACACATATCAACCATTTTATGAGATCAAACCAAAACGCATTACAGATACTGAAGAATTCAAAGAGACTTTCTCCGTGAAAAAAGAGCAAGCCCTTAGCATGGGCAATGATTTAAAAGTTCTGACTGAGGACGATATTCAAATATATCCGTTGCTCGACAACTTGAAGATCATTCATCGCTATGCTTGCGATGACCGTCTTAATTCGCTCCAGCACCAGATACTTGGCTTATTAAGGAAATATGGAGAGCTACGAATAGAGCAAATCGTTAAATACTCTTCAGTTCATTCTTCTATATCATTACCAGCTCTTTACGACCTGATTGCTAGACAACTTTTGAAAATCGATATGCATCAGCCGATTGACTGGCAAACTCCGATTTGGAGCTCATAGATATGAGTGATGAAGACACTGAGCGATTTGGAGATCTGTTTCCACGCTCTCGTTCTGGCATTGCATCTAAGCCGAAGGAAACGTTATCGCTTCCTCTTTGGAAAGAAATCGATCTAGTTTTCAAGGATGTTTTTGGTGTAAGTGAAGAGCGTAGAGATGAAGCCATACATAGGTACAACATTCTAGAACTTCTTATTGAGCGGTATGGAAAAAATTTCTCTAAGAAAGAAATTGATGACGCATTCCCATTTTTAAAAGAAAAGTTCGGTTCAACTACGCCTTCGGCAAGCAGTATTTACAGATACTGGAGAACTTTTAAGAAATCGGATTTCCAGCTGTCATCACTTATACCCAAAGTGACAGCTGGCAACACGAGCAAAAACGTGCCGGAAGAACTTGAGCCATTAATTCAAGAAGCAATAAAAGATTATTTCTCAGCTGAAGAGCAAACAGCTGCTTCCGCATACCTCACACTTGAAACTGAAGTTTCTAGGTATAACGAAACTAATAACACTCAGCACAGTTTGTTTTCAATACAATCGTTTAGGAACAGGCTGAGAAAGCACTCTGAGTATGAAAAAATTGTGCTTAGGAAGGGAAAAAGTGCGGCTGATGCGACTTTTAGGAAAGTGGGGCAAAGACCTGCAACAACAAGAGCACTGGAACGAGTAGAGGCAGATCATACCAGACTTGATCTATTTGTTATTGATGAACGCTATGGTATACCGTTAGGACGGCCTTGGCTTACGCTTTTATACGACACTCATACAAAGAGCATAATAGGCTTCTACCTAGGATTCGAGCCACCGAGTTACCTTTCAGTCTCATTAGCTCTTGAAAACTCTATTCTACCTAAAGATTATTTCAAAGAATTATATCCCTCTGTAGAAGGGGTTTGGCCTTGTTATGGTCTCCCAGAGCATTTAATAGTCGACAATGGTGCTGAGTTTAACAGTCTTGACTTCAAAATCGCGTGCAAAGAGCTGAAAATCAAGGTGAAGAAAAATCCAACTAAAAAGCCTTGGCTTAAGGGTTCAGTAGAGCGTTACTTTCGCACAATCAATAATCGACTATTGTCTCGGATACCTGGAAAGAGTTTTACTAACATATTCGAAAGGAAAGACTACGACCCGCTTAAAAATGCCGTAATCGACAGTTTACTTCTTCAAGAAATGATTCATATTTGGATAGTTGATATGTATCAAAATGGGAAGAATGGTCTTGAAAACAACATCCCGAATCTGAGTTGGGTTGACGCTGTCAATTCTTCAATCCCCCCACGTCCTTTCAAAGGCTCCAGAGAGGAACTGAAGTTTAACTTGGGGAAAAACCGCGAGGTAGCTCTCGATAGAAATGGAGTTAGGCTTGGTACAACAGTACGCTACTCTAGTGATCGTCTAGCAAAATATTTTGGAGAAGCAACTTGTAAAGACATGAAAGGCGTACGAGTAAGAATCAAGTATGATCCTAGCTGTCTTGGTAGGGTGTATGTACTTGATGAAAAGAAAGAAGAGTTTTTTGCTGTAGAGGCAATTGATGCTGACTACGCCTATTCTGTTTCTGAGTGGTTACACAAGACTTGTTGTAACTATGCAAGACGATATATTCGAAAGAACTACAATCACAGAGATGTCGTTGAAGCTTGGCGAAAAATACTCGAAATCATTGATAAGGCATTTGATAAAACTGGTCAGAACCAGACGCGAAACTCATTAGGTACCATAACTACATCTCGGGTGCAGCGCGTGAAAGAGCACACTGAAAGAGCATCTTCTGTCGCGAAAACACAACAGCAAGATAAAAGCATCAAGTCGGAACTTGATGATGAGTTCGATTGGGATATTGAAGTCAATACTAAGGGTTGGTCAATAGAGTGAATTGTTATCGAGGTAATTGACATGGAATGTCAAAAAGTTGAAATAACTGCTAATAAAGTTAAACAGATCTTTATTCAAAACCCTCAAATTACCGACATCATTGATGATATTTCAGATTGTCGAGAGTTCAGTGACGGTATCCATGAGCCAGACTGTATGATTGTCGTAGGGGATACGGGCGCCGGTAAAACAACAATAATTGATAAATACTTAGCTAAAAACCCTCGATCTGAGACAAACGGCGGCTCTATCATACCGATTTTGTCTACATCACTTCCTCCTAATGCCACCCCAATAACTGCTTCTGAACAATTGTTATCTGATCTAGGAGACCCGCTAGCTTTCTCAAGAGGAAATGATCCAGTCAAAATTGCGAAAGAAATGAGTGACTTAATGAAATTGTGTGGAGTGGAGTTAATCATTATTGATGAATTTCAACACATGATCGACAGGAAGAACAAGCAAATCTTACATAGCGCAGCTGATTGGCTGAAAATGCTCATCGTTGGTTCGAAGATTCCGGTAGTGCTGTTTGGTATGCCATACTCTGTGTTGATTTTGGAAGCAAATAACCAACTTGCAGGGCGTTTTGAGTTGCAACATACACTTGAGCCTTTTCGATTGAATAACAAAGAAAATCGCATCCTGTATAAGACTTTTCTAGCAATGCTTGATGAGGCTCTTCCATTTCATGAATCTTCAGATCTTGCAGCTCCAGATATGATGAAACGTATATATGCTTTCTCTCAGGGTAATTTGCGACGCATAAGAAAGCTAATTAATCGGTCGAGCCGTCTAGCATTACGAGATAACTCAAATAAGATTTTGCTCAAGCACTTTGCGAAAGCCGCGCCAAAAGTAAGCAGGGCTGCATGCGAGAAACAAAATCCTTTTCGGGTAAACGTAAATGAGTTAACGATTAAACAACCACCTAAGGACATCGGCTGGGAGAATTATCTTAGCCAGCAAGAAAAGGATATTTCCCCTAGAGATTTATTTTGAAATGCTTTTTTTCCTTACCTACCTGTCATCCGAGTCAGTGAATAACTAGACTCACCTTAGTAGCATTACTCCAGTGCACTTCCAGCACGGCTACACCCCCCGAAAAGCTTCAATGACTCTTTGATTGAACCTTGCCAGTTGAATACTTGACTCAAATAAATCGGAGTTTTTGCCATTAGGTGGCTCAGAGGCAGACAAGTCATCATTCCAGTTAAATGAAATCTCTGCTACCGATGCTGGCAAAAGCTGAGCATCTAAAGCTTGCGTTTTGCTTGATTCATCCACGCGAGACCGTTGTGAGTCTGGACATTCGTAGTTTAGGTACAAACAGGTATCCGGAATGTCAGTCTCAATTTCTTCTGCACATCTAATCATGTTCGACTCGGCGAAGGTGTATAACCAAGCTTCTTGATTAGGTGACTCTGTGACACGGAGGATACGACCGAGCACTTGGCGAAAATAGAGCTCTGTTTTAATCTTAGTTAAGTAACAACAGACCTGCAGCCTAGGAATGTCGGTTCCTTCGCTGACCATGCCAACGCTAACTATCCAGTTCTTAGAATGGGTCTCTTTGAACTCCTTTATTTTTTCGTGAGAACTTGTATCTCTGTAGCTAACGACTACCGAAGATTGCGCGTAACTATTAGTTAAGATACTGGCTATTTTGTTAGCTTCTTGGATTGAAGACGCCACAATGAGTCCACCGGCGTTTGGGCTTTCTGCTTGAATACTAATGAGCCGGCTAACTGCTTCCCCGATTAGGTGAAGAAGCGCTTGTTGGTCTTTGAGTATTAGAGCATATGTTACATCGCCCTCATTTAACAGTTCATCGATGGTGTTATATGAACGTAGACCTTCGCTCTCGGTAACCTTTACTTCCTCGCAATCAATCAGGGCTATTTTCGGTTTACGACAAACGCCATCTTGAACTGCTTGAGCAAGCGAATACCGATAATCACATACGATTTTTCCTTCGGGGTCTGTGTAGGATGCTAACGTAATTGGTGTTTTATCAGAACGCCATGGTGTGCCAGTTAGTGCGAGAGTGAAAGTTGCAGCATGTTGTACGTCTCTTAATAGCTGGTAACCCCATGAGTTACTGTTGAGCTCATTATCTCCTCCACAATGATGGATTTCATCAAATATACAAAGCACTTTGTATTTTGAAAGGGTATCCCAAAAGCGTTTGGTCACGAACCGAAGCGATTGGTAAGTCATAGAGCAGCCTGTTTCACCGAGCGCGCCATTGAATGAACATTCTAGTAGTTGTGAAAAAGTTGATTTTATCCCATCTGCGACAGCCTTTGAGGGGGAAAAACACAGCACGAAGTCGATTTCCCTTGAGTCGAACATTCGTTTTGCTAAAGTCGCTGCCATAATTGTCTTACCTGCACCAGGTGTAGCCTGAGCAAGAAAGTGTGCGTGTCCACTTCTATACTTTGATAGAGCTAATGAAACGCACTCAGCTTGCCATTTTCTTAACACGACTTTTCCTCTTGTTGTATTACAAGCTTTATAGCGTCTGTCCAGACATTTAGTTTCGCGACCAATGCAGCAGCGTTATTAACGGCATCTGTATGAGAAGGGAGTAAAAGGTTGTGGAGACTTTTTGAACGACTCATAAGTAGCTTGTACTCATCAATTTCAGCAAGTGCGATTGTGAGGTTAGATTCGATGTCTTTTTTTTCATCTATCAGCATGGATTTGACTGAAGCACTATCAATTGGCCCGCCATTGTTAGACCGTTTTGTTGAAACACGCTTATCTTTCAAGATGAAATTCGCTTCCGCAAACATACAGGTTTTTTTGTATGTTTTATTGTGACGTAGACCTTGGCTCTTCAGGACCCCCTGTTTCTCGAGGTTTTCTAGTTGACGAGCCACATAAAGTCTTGCGGTATCTTTGTTGCTGTAATGCCCGGATTTCTCGGTAATTAGGTTTCTGATTTGCGTAACTCGAAACTCGCTCATCGACGGTAGTGAAATAATTTCGTAGATATCACGATTAACTCGAACTTTTTTGGTCATAATCTTCTGCTGTAACGAAAGGTGCGGATTATAGTCCGTGGTAATATTTGCATCAAGAGTCGATAGTCATTCATTTTAAGAGTTGAATGAAATGAATGACTTGGCGAAAGGTTTCGGCAATAATCTGCGTCTAATGAGGAAAAACAAATCCATTTCTCAGGATAAACTTGCGTTACTTGCGGATATCGACAGAAGTTACATTGGGAGAATCGAGCGGGGAGAGGTCAACATCACACTCGAAAAAGCTTATCAGTTAGCGAGAGTGCTCGGGTGTGATGTTAGAGACCTTCTTCCTTAGTTAGCTACTTATTCAGCAGTAATTTGCTCTTGAACTCGAATGAAGGTGGTTCGTTTATTATCAGCTACTTTACAGTAGTTATGAGGATTATAGTCCTCTTTTGAGGTTAAAACAAACAGCCGACTGGCTGTTTGGGAAGTAACAGTGTTGATGTTGTGAATGTACTCTACCTACTCGGCAGTTCACACGAGCGCGTCAGGGAGTTCTTTATCTAACACATTATCAGCTACGATAGCTTCTTGATCTGGATCTTCGTTAGAGCTCAACACTTCAATGTAATGATCTGCTTTTTGCAGTAACGAAAACAAATCCTTTCCTGTAGAGGGATGACGATAGCAAGTGACATCTTCGCGATGAACGCCAAACCTTCCAACCCTCAGTGTCTCAGTTGCTTCAGGATACCAGTCGTCAATGGTTGCAATAGCTGCTCCAGTTTTAAAGGCTCCTAGTATAGGACTACGTTCGCCATCAATAACTGTATGCTGAAAAATTCGACTGTTTTGAGATTTAGATTTGTTTTTACTGCCGTTTTCTTTTTTTGTGAAAGCTTGGCTTGGTCGCACCATGGCATTGGTTGGCAGGTGCACGGTGGCTTTGACTTCAAATATCGCCAGTCCATTAGAGCTGGAAAAAGCGGTTTTTATCATTTCAGTTATACCCGACCAATCTTTATGATTTTCGAAGTCTTTTCGTGATATGTAGTTATTACGGATATCTTCAAATTTAACGTTTTCCCCGTTCCATGGCCAAGGTGTAAGTTCGATGTTCCAGCAATAAGCTTTACGGGTGTTTTTCCACAGCCACGTGCCGTCGCATATATTGATCAAGTATCGGGTAGCTAGCTCAGTCCAGCCGATTTTCTTTTCATACAGTTCTACAAGTTTCACTAACGTTTGTTTGACTGAGCTTGAATTACATTTATACGGTTTGCGTAGCTCAGAAGAAAAAGAGACGGAAAAGCAGCATTCGATATGACTAGCTCCATATGGAACGTGACAGAAATCAACCTGATGTGGGTTCCCCTGAGCCAAAGCCTCAGCGGTAGCACTTTTCTTGGGTTTGCCGGATGCATCATAGGCTAATGATGCCGTTTCCATTTGTCCGAGCAGACTACGAGATGTATAAGTTAAAGGTATTTTTTTATCGTCGGGCCAAACGACAAAAAAGCAGACATCTGATGGGTCGATAGAGCGCTCATAGGCTAGACTCGAGGGTAGTTTCATTGCTGATACTCCTTGGCTTTACCACTATGTAATTTTGATGGCTGTTTAGCGACCATAAAATGGTGTTAGCATCGGTCGTGGAGCCAAAAGTGATTGACTTAACTAGTCCAATAATGCACTCAGCGAAAGCGTGTTTGTAACCTCTGAGAGAGTTCGGCTTATCTTTGGGTTCTTCTAACAAATGATAACCGACGCAGCTTGCCATAAGCTGAGAGTCCTCTTTGATGGCAGCTAATAGATCACCTAGGTTATTGTTTGGCTGTGTGTGAAGCGATATCCACCTTCCAACCTTTATTGGCAGAGATTGGATCGCCGTCTCTATCGTGGTGAATGAGTTTAGATATTTAAAATCGTCTATCGCAATCTTTGCTGAACCTCGAGCAAGTCGCTTCGGTAGTGCTGTAATTAACGTTTGTTGGTCAATACTTTGAGCAAAATTAGTGCTCAAAATAAGACTAAATACTGCATCACATTGCCAGTCATCATGGGTAGCGGGAGCTGATATAGTCCCATTGCCTTTTTCCACAAACTCGGCTGTTAACCCGCGCTTTTCGACATGGAGTTGGTGAATACATATCGCAAAGGATTCGATACGAAACGCGGTGTAGATGCTATTTAATTTGCGTTCGAATGCGTGAACGAACCCAAAGAAAGCGGTAAGTGACGGAATCCCCACAGTTACCGGAGAGCTTAAAGCCGTTGCGCCACAAACCCTGATATTCGGTAGGACTAGAAATGAGCCATTAGTATGCTGTGTACCATCATTCATTGAATTTGATAACTCTCGCTTCAAAAGCTCAGTAAAGAGCATGGTCATCGCTGGATCGTATGCAAAACGTTTGGTGGCTCCTAAGCAGGAGAGGTCATGATTCAGATGCTGAACAAGTATGGTTGAATCTAGGGTGTGGTCTTGCATTGCCAACCAAGCGTTTACCATATTCTGAAGCTCGATTTTGTATTTTCTACGGAGCGCCTTTCGCGCATTTTCAGGCATTAAGCGTTTATTAAGGTGTTGGTACTGTGCTAGTGAATGGATGTGCTCTGAGGTTAACCAGCGGCGTTTACTGTTTAATCGATGATGAGGGGTGGTGGAAAACTTGGTATTAGACTTTAACATTCTAAATGCGCCGCCACATGTCATCGCGGTGATACCCATATTAGTGCTTCGGCTATACCGTGTCGTCGATGTATGCCAATATTCATCTTGGAGTCCTTGATAAAAGTGGCTCTGCATGGATAGAGAGGCAACCGGTGAGAGTGAAATGTAGGATGTATCGCTATCGGGAAGCGATATTTGAGTCAGGTAATTCGGGGCGAGCGGCACACTGATGGTTACGTGAGCAATCGAGGCCAACTGCTTTGCTATTGCTTTACGAGTTTTTTGATAGCAACCTAATTTCGTTAACGTTTGCCAAAGTGGATGATCAACATCTTTAAGAAGCTCACCCAAGCTCGAGATCTCACCATCCCAACAAAACTCATTGGTGAGGAATGCGCTTTTGTTGACGTATTTTGAATCATGGCAATATGACCAATGGTATGGCGGGATTTTTGAAGAAGAGAGTAGAAAGCTCGGTAACTCACCTAGGACTTCGGTTCGAATAATGCCTTCAGACCGTATATCAGGAAATTTTGGGTTATGGCTTTGTCGATACTTCACACAATTTAAGCAGCTAGCCCACCATTTTTCATCTCGAAGTTTTTGCTTGCATTTGGCTCGGTCTAGGAGGTCTTTCTGATCATCAGTCTTATCGGTTAAATTGACTAATATCGTTATTGCATCAAGTTCTTTGCCATCGATCGCAATATGCGGTGTGAGAGGACGAAATGCACGCTTTAGAGTTGCTTTTAAGTCGTCAGGATTGGATGCGATTAGCTCTTTCAGAGTTTGCATTTACCACCTCGACACATAGAACGAACGGTTAAACTCATCGGTTTGGAACTCAGCTAACCAAAGACAGAAAATATCGCCGAAATGAAATAAATAGTCGGTAGGTTCAAGAGGGCTGTTCGGCTTGGTTCTGCGGTTTGGCTTCAAAATACGTTGTGCAACTATTGATGCTATCTGATCGAGGCTACAATTTAGCAGTACGGTCGCTTCTAACGCATTCATTTTAAGATTAGCGATGAGCCCCTTGTCTTGCCACAAACGCTTTTCTAAGTGGCTGAGAAGCTCGCTTAGGATGATATTGTGTCGAAGATTCCGTTCAGGCAACCGAATCGAACTGAAAAATAGTCGGCCTAGAAGGTCTTTTAGTCTTAACTCAGATATGCTGACAACAGCATGCTCAAGGTTGAATTCGATTTCATCATCGATCATTGAATGAAATGCTCTTGGCCAGTTTGCGAAAAAACGTCTGAATGAATGATGGTCGAATTTGTTGTCATTAAGGTGCATCCACCAATGCACCAAGCCCCAGCGATAGCTTTGAGGGAGGTCTGGTAGATCTTTAGATTCATTACCGACAAGCCAATTTTCTACGGCGGATATAGCGTCACCGCTACTCCCACAACTATGTATAGTTATAGGTTCGTTGCAACTGCCACAAATTCCATTTACCCCCGATATCCTATAGTCATATTCAGCACCACAGTTACAAGTGCTGATTAACGGCACATCGTGAATGTGGCAATGATCGTAACCCTCAAAATGCCAAAGGTAAGAAGCGTAACCATTTTCCTGTAAGCATAATGGGCAACAAGGTATGGACTTAGTTCGGAGTAAGCTACGAGGAAAAACCTCAGCACCACGTATAACGGCACTGGTTGAAGGTGAGTATTTTAAGTTTGTTCTGTTTATTGCCAATCCAAGCAACTCGGGCGGTTCATTAAACGTCAATTGCGCAAGTTTCAGGAATGAGGCAGTTCTGGCGCTAGAACTATTTTTGGCCGAGCAGGGGTTAATCTTTTCGATATCAGTTGGAAAGGTTTGATAGCCGGTATGGTCAATGTCTTGTAGGAAGCGTTTGGTAGCTTCTAGGAAACGATGGACATCACTATATCCATTTTTGTTTGCCACACGGATGAAGAAGCTCTCGAGGCTTTCATCGCTGTAAGGTTTGGGTCTTTGCAAAAACATAGAGCTTCTCCTGAGTTCAATATAGGAGCTAACAGTATGATTAGCCGTGTTTTGTTTGGAATTGAGACGCCAGCCACAACTTTTGGATTTTGTCATAAACGGCGAAAAGATTGTTACTATAAAGGACTTTGAGCTTTTTTTGAGCAGGTTGAGGAATGGAAAGAAGAAAAGGCGTCATTGTGACGCCTCTTAGCTTTGGTTACGCTCAAATCTCTTTGATTTGGAGCAGTTCAACTTGAGGGGCTTTGAGCGAGAGCCCTTGCTCTGTTATCCATTTATTAACGAACTCTCGTTTTTGTTCTGGGCTTTCTAAGTTCCCCCAGTGATTTCTTACCGAAATACTCGATGGCTCTTTTTCATTGAGGATACGCGTCCATGGTTTATCCATGTAGTCCTTGATAGGTGGCAGCCTCACATCGATACCAGGTAGCGGATACCCTTCATTAAGCGCTGATTGCTGTAATGATTCAAATGTTACTGTCAAAGGTTTAAGGTTTTTACCCGCGATAATGTCTCCATATGGGCGCATGCCATCTACCAAGGTTCCCGTAGGGGAAACGTAAGTAAACTTGAAACGCACGATATACACATGCTTGCGGTCACTGCTTTTCAATGACTGGCTGTACTGCGCAGTATTGTCTTGTAAAAAGTCAATGGCGCTTTGTGCAAGGTCATCATGGTTGTGCGTACTTTGTGTTTTGTCATGCGCTAGTTTAAAGACTATCTCGTTTTGCATACCGTTGTAATTATTGTTTGATGGGACGACGGTCGTATGTGTTGCGATACTCATTTCCCCACAATAATGCATTGCGCTGTGTATGGTTGGTCCGTCTTTTAACTTCAATTTCATCATCAGTTCACGCCAATTCAGTCGCATAGTCTCGTACTCTTGGCTTGCTAGCTCATCGCCGAATAGGGCAAAACAGACGGCAAACGAGGTTTCTTTGTTCCAATCAAACTCACTGGCTAATGCTTGCTCTGTCCAATCTTCTCCCCACTTTAGTTGACCATCAATTTCAATCCCTTGCAGTACTGTTAGTTGATCGCCGATAACTTGTGGTGTGTTATCGCGGGCTGACGACGACTCACTCATTACAAAATCTTCGATTAAGAAGTCTGTATCTTCAAACTGGCTCAGCACTTCTATTTGGCCATCAAAGTGACTTGTCTGAGGGCTTGAAGCTTTCGATGTCCCGTATTTCGCGGTGAGGTATTCAAGTCTAAATTGGTTATTGGTACCGACCATCCGTACGCCAAGTGCTAAATCGTGTTTCGCGAGGCTGAAGGTATATTCCATTTGGTCAAAACCATCATTGTCGAGCACATGCTCAAATACTGATTGGCCTTTGATAAGTGCTTTCAGCGAGTCGATGCCTTTCACATAAGGGCAGAGCGGTTTTAAACCATGGATGTATACATGGCCGAATGTATAGGTCGGTTCAAACTCAAGGGAATGCAGCTCGAGTTCTTCTTCCTGTAATTGTGGCTGCTGTTCAAAGTACTTTGCTACTGCGCCGTCAGGATCTTGTAATTCTTGCGCGTTCTTTTTAGTAAACAACACATCAAATGCAGGGCCATTGGTGTTAAATCCGATGACTTCGGTGCTGTACGACACCTCTTGTAAGAACATACTCTTAGAGTGATGCTCGACTTCTCCTGTTAAGATCACTTGCAGCATAACGCGGGTTTGCGGTCTGAGTTTGCGTCCGCTTTCCTCTCTCACCCAATCTACGTAAGGTTGCCAGTTGTTCCCTTCTTTAACCAATAAGCGGCTAAAGCCAATGTCTTTCTCCTCGAGTTCGACCTTGGTTAGATTAAAGTCGTTGCAAAACGCTTTTAAGCCTTCTTTTTTGGCTAGATTGATATCGATCATGTCCGCTGTCTTGTCGTTTAAATACAACTGACTTTGTACTGGGAAACCAGTGTTAAAGGAGCCATGCACCTGACGACCTTGATCAAAGGCCAAACTGCTTACCGTATGGGACAATGAAGAGTTAAACGCCTTTTTGCGATTAATCCAGTTTAAAGCGAGCGTATTGCCCATATTGACAGGAATGGACCAATTGTCGCTCATCACGTATTGCTCGATGAACAAGTCCACTTCGTACTGTTCTATCAGATTATCAAAGCTACGGAGCACACCATCCATGCTACTTAAAATGGCTAACAGCTCGACCAATGAGTTCAGAGCGTAGGCTCGCAGTAAAAAGCGTTTAAGTAGCTCGTCGTGATTAACCTGGCTCTCGAGAAAACCGGCTATCTCGCTTGGCTTTAACTCTCTCTGTTCAAGTTTTGTATCCACTTCCTCGTACAACACGATCAACTCTTGGTTAATCATGCTAAGGGTCTTGAGCATGCTTTTTGTGTTGTAAGTATCTTTTAATTTTTTAAACGTCTGATCACCAAACAAGTCGCCATAAAAATCCGTAGCAGCGCCAAGCAATTTGCCGGCTGTGCTACCTGCTAAATAATATGCGGCGATAGGGGAAGCTGGGGTCCAAAGCGCGACGGTAGCAAGCACATCAATCGCAGAGAAGAAGGCCTCTTTTTGAGCCTCTTTTGCGGTAATTTTAAACCCTTCCCAATATTGGTGAGCCCGGTTTAAGGCGAGGGTACCTGTTCGACTCGGCGGCAGAGAAATTGAGAAATCAGGGATAACCAAGCGAACTTCCACTCTTCGGTTTATAGCAATGTCGGCTGTATCCGAACGGTCACCATGGTCGTGGTAACCGCCTTCCTTAGGTAATAATTCAGCTTTACCTTTGGCTTGTGTGACGAGTCTACGTTCAAGCTTTATTCTTTCGTCACCTTGAGTCCCATTTACAATCCGATCTTTGATTGTATCGATTCGTCTTTGTGAGACGATCAGGTTTTTCTCCTGACTACTGATAGGGCCACCATGGCCAATTAATGCGATCTGATAATCAGGGTTCTCGACCAGTAGGTTACGTAGTTTTTTACAAAGCTCCTCATAATTACTATTGAGTGCTTTTACCTCGTTCTCAAACTCAGCGGAGTTAAATTTGAAGTTGATCCGCACCACGACGCCCATGGCATCGGTGTAGATTTTTGCTTCATTTCCCAGAAAACCCTGTACCTCGGTGGCTTTTGTCTCCCATCGTTCCTTCTCATCAGAGCGTCGCAAATAAGCAATCGCAGAAAGGTACTGTTTGGCATACGCTTTGAGGCTGTCGTGGGCTTGTTCGGCATCTTCGAGTGCATCAATGTGTTTATCATACTGCTCTTTGGTCTCCATCGCGCTTAACCCGAGTTGTATCACAGGTAAAGCTTGATTGGTGCCAGACAGAAAATCTTTGGATAAGCGGCCCAAACCTCGGAATATTTGGGTTTGACCGTTATCCTTGAATGCTTGTTTTATATATGGAATGTCGATGACTGTTTTTTTAAGGATAAGCTTTCTATAATCTTTTACGCTTAATGGTAGCGCCACAAGAGTTTTTGAAATATCAATCGTCTGTTGAGCATCTTTACATGCCGCGAACGCTGCCTTCAAAGACAACCCGCTCATAATGAAGTCGGGCAAGTTACCCGTTTCGGCATTTTCCCATAATGCCTGACCAATGGTTTTGGCCATATCACCAAAGGTGCCGTACACTTTGGCACCCTCGATAGAGAGAAAATCCGAGCTCAATGAATCGTAGGTTTTCATGATAGCCGAGCTCAGTGATAACGAGGCCATACCCGGTTTAGACTGGTTGTGATACGTGACGCCCTTGCTAGCGTACACACTGTACTCGGGTAACTGGCTGGGAAATTGTTGTATCAGCGTCTCTTCAAGGGTGATCATATCACCACACACACACGCCATTTTGCCAATGCCTGCTGTCTCTTTAAAAATTAGCCGCTCATGCAGCTCGTAAGTGTAGACATCTTGAAGCTTATCGGTGTTTCCTATATACGCTTTGGATCTTTTTACATTGGCCCTAATGACGCTCTCAGGTAACTTCAGCCGCTGATACAGTTCTTTTTCAAACTCCAGCCATTCTTGCTCGCGAAAGGCGACCCGAATGAGATAGAACCCGTCTTTCGCATCAATGGGATCCAAGTGTAAAAGTGCGCTGGGTAAGACATCGTTCTCTCTCCTGTTGTCCCATTCTGGCATCCTTCTGGTAACCGTTTGTGTGGCGATAATCGTTTCACCGGCAGTCTCAGACTCTCCAGGCTTAATCTGTTTTAAGGGCTGTACCAGCGTGACCTCTGCGCCAGCATAAAATGGGTCAGTAAATAGCACCGCACAGGTATGCACACGAGGAACAATAAAGCCTTGTAGGTATGGTTTATTTTGTTGTTTGTCATACCAACTGTTATAGGCTTTCTGCTCTTCACTCAGCTTGCCATCCGTTTCCTCTTCATATTTTGCTGCCAATTGAGATGGTTTGATCTTAGTCAGCTTAAACTTAACCCCTGTTTGACGCTTACCATTAGCAACCCCGTCGATGGTCGTCGCAAAATGTTTGATGTTTTCTGCTAATGTCGCGACATCAGATGCGCCTCCGTCTTTGTAATCCGGCGGGGCAATCATCTGTGACAGCCAGCTAATCGGCGGGAAGCTCAACTCATAATCGATGTCTTTTTGGATATTCTCTTTGCGCGCACCTGGATGCAAAATCATGAAGTTTTCTTTATCTTCAGTTGCAGGCTCTTCCCCATCGACCTTTTCGCCATTAAGAGGCTGCGCTGCAGATTTCGATAAAGGCTCTCCCATGCCTAACTCAACGATTTTTCCTTCTAGAGTGGTGCCCCAAAGCTGAGCATCCACACCCGCTATCGCGTTCACCATAATCGGCGTCTGAGGAATAGGGCGGATTTTACCGTTTAGTTCTGTTTTCTCGGTCAAGTCCGATTCTTGGTGCCAAGTTGGGAAAATTACGTTATCCCCTATCTTTTCACCTTCAAAAAAAGCCCCAAATAAATACACTTCTTGGTCAAATTGAAAGCCCATTACTTGGTCTCCTTAAACCAATCGCCATGGTTTGCAGAGACGTTGTACACAATCGCGGGGTCGCGCGTACCGTTATTGCTTAGAGCTCGCCATTCCCAAGTTTGTTTGGTCTGGTTATTTTTAACTGACATGCGCATGGCATTGTAGTTGGTTAAGGCGTACTTACTGTTTAAACCAATCGCAAACTGCATTGCACCTTCTCTTGGTTTCTCAACACCTTCTTTTAAATCTACATAAAAGGCATTGCGCGATCCCGCCGCCCATGTTTTATCGCCTTCAGGACTTATCGCTTGATAGGTGGTTTTTACAGCAGAAAGTGGTAAATTATCTCCCCACTGTACTTGAGTGAGTACCTTATTAGTCTTTTCATCTCTTATGCTCGATCCAACTGTGCCAACGTGGTAAAGCAAACCATCTTTAATCAAGCCTACGCCTGAAATTGATATATCTGTTTTTTCGACTTGACCAGTTTTCACATCCCACTTATAAACCACACGCCCTACTTGTCCTGTACGGTAATACAGGTAACTGCTGTCCTCCGCCCAAATATAACCAGATGGACCATGTAATTGATGAGGCAGGTTAATCATTTTTTGCTCTTTGATATCAAAGACCTTTACCTGCGTTCCTGCATTCATCGCTACGTAGCGGTTATTTGGTGAACGACTGGTTTTCTTGTAAACAATATCGCGGTTAGTATCTTTGAATGGTAGATCCGTGACCAAACGTAAGTCGGTACCGTCGGTCTTCATACTCCAGACTTTTACTCGTCCTTCATAATCGGTGTAAGCCGGTGCGCCTTTTTCTAGCACGCTCCTCTCCGATAAATTGGCCCAAGTAAATTGCACGCGCGGTAAATCGTATGAGCTGGCGTCGTTCAAATCTTCACGTGGCCACTCTTTAGCACGAAATACATGATAACGAGGGAACTTGCCTGCCTGATAGGTACTTGATGGGCTTTCCGCGATTTCCGTCGGCTCCATCGTGTAGTAGTTATGTTCGCCAACGTAGGTGCGGCCATCGTCGGTACACGCCGTGAGCGTAAGTACCGCCAAACAAAGAGATAGTAGTTTTTTCATATTTAACCTAGGAATTCTGAAATTGGTACGTTTTCTTCTAAGACCACCAAACGCTGAAGGCCAGTGGAGCTGTTCGCATGCACTGCTCGGACAATATCAACGGTCTCAACTTCTTCGGGAGGAAACGCAAATCGATGCGTCATATATCCTTCATCATCGATTTTTGTAGAGCGGAAAAATGACTTCGCTATCCAATCGTGCTCAACATTGCGTAGCGCAAAGAAATCATCAGGCTGATCGACCAAAGGCTCATGTAAATAGCGTATCGTCGGTAAGTCGCCGCATGGCGCCATTTCAAATCCGGCGATATTACTTTGTGTAAAACTGTTGATTAACGCTGCCCCAAATGCACTCTCTTTTGCCGTGCCAACCGGAATGATCACGGTCCCAGTATTATCGAAACTCTGCGAATCACTGTATACCTTCAACTCAGCCAATGGCTTGGCGATTGAACTAGGATCACTCTCTAAATTCGAAAGCTCAGCGAGTGTTAATTGAACTGGAGAGTAGTGCAGATAGCACTCTGACTGAATCTCACCATTGATTTTGTAAGGGACCCAAATGTGGGGCAATGGCGTACCTTGTGCGACTCTATCGTCACCGTCGCCAGCTTTACTTGGGCTTTTTACTGTTTTAACGGTGATAGGCTCGATGTCTAATGTTGGAAATGCCACCTCAACTTCTTCTTCCGTCAAACGGAAGACGCGCGCACTTTGGTCCGCATTGAGTGTGCCTGAGTATACTTTATTGCCAGCTTGATACAGCTCAAACGGCTCTTCCCCAACATAATACTCATTCACTAAATTGGCACCATCAATATTGACGTGGCGGAACGCTTTGCCGCCCTCTGGTTCGGCATTACGGTAGTACTCTAAATCGACGTCAGCAAAGTAACCGTTCGGCGCCACCTCTACTTCGCGCCACACCTTGTTGTTCCAAATCACATAGAAATACCCAGAAGAGCACAACTCAGATCCTCCACCACTTTCAAGCATAGGGAGAACAGGTATCAATACATTATCCCATTCTTCCATAGCGGCGTCTTTTTCAACGGGTGTAAGTGCGGTTGCGAGCGGCAGAGTAATGGGTTGCGGTTGATCAGTACACGGGACTTTAATACAGAGGTCCCTTGCTTCTTCACTCAATCCTGCAAATGTGGCAAGGCTACGGTGTTGATTCTCCATGTCGCTTCGTGCATTGGTGACTTTCGGTGCCTGATCTTCTGATTTTAGTAACATTAGACACGCGGCATGGCTTGACCATTGTCCCGCAAACTCCACCACTATCTTATGTTCTGGGCTAGGTTCGTAAGGCACGTGAGCGTAGTTACGCACCAAGGTGACATCGTCGGTAACGGGCTTGTAGGATGCTTTAGGTGTGCGGCTCTCTTTTATGTCAGCCAATGTCTCAATACGAGATTTAAGTCTAGGCGCATTCCGAAATCGAGCATCATCAAGGGAATGATGGTTTGGTGTATTCGTGAGTGCAATCCAGTTCGCTTGAACAAGCTCCTTTTGCAACGCACTGAGTAAGCCCGCTGTCGATTTTTTTGCCGTTAGTGAGACGCGCTGTGCTAACTCGCGAGGCAAACTTTTCACAACATCAGTTGGATTCCGAAATCGAGAAAATTGTTGTATGCATTCTTCGGGGGTGAGCAGACAAGCAAGATCAGACCGAGAGAGCTTGGCGCTGTTGATGAATCTTATAGATGGATGCATTGGCAGATCTCCGTGGCCAAGTCGTTAAAACAAAGTGGCCACGGTGATAAGTTAAGCTGATAAGACTTAATTTTAACGATTTGGTGATTGATAATCGTTTACCCATGTATGGGGTATTTCCATTATTTGCTCTAACCAGATGTATTTCAATTAAAAAATAATAAAAAGCCCGATTTACATTAGGTAAAAAAACCACCAATAACAGCTAAATTTTGAAAATTACCACATTAAATCGGCTATGAGTGACAAAGTAGCCGTCATATTCACATCGTGAGTCGCTAAATTGAAAGTAAAAAAACGAGATCTTAATCACTATTTCTACTCTGCAGGGAATAAAAAAGCCGCTTAGTTGCTCGTGAGTGGAAGCTCTAATAGGGGCAAATAGTCAACAATACTACTTGAGTGATGAAATGTGAGAAGTGATATCAGGTTGGGATGTGGGAATGCAACTTGTAATGTCTTACCCGAAGATGTTCATGAAAAAGTCATTGTGATATGGAACGGACAAGCCAAGACATTTGTGTCCAAAGACGTGCTGACGCCGATCTCGGCAAATACGTCTTTGTCCCATTTACATTTAACCTTTGAATCACCTCACTTTTAAGGCTGGTGGGTTTTATTAATGAAACTAACCATGAAACAATCCTCATATCGTGTGACTCAAATCATTTTTTTCTTTATGCAACTCATGTTACAAACACATTTTTAGAGCCAATAAAGTATTGATTTAAAGATGAAGTTATCTAAAGTTCGCATTTCAAACTTCCAGTGTTTTGGAAAACTAACTGAAATTGAGTTTGAGGAGGACCTTACGGCCCTCATAGGCCTCAACGGTAGTGGTAAAACTTCCACACTTCATGCTCTGAGTAGAATGTTTGGTGTAACAGAGTCTTCGAGGAAGGTTTTGGTTGATGATTTTCACTGTCCATCATCAAGTACCTTCCGTGCTGAAAAGCTTTTTATAGAGGCTTGGTTTGAGTTTCCCGAGCTGCAGGGTGGAGATGACCTGACCGCCGTTGCGAGTACGTTCAATCAAATGTGCTTCAGCTCTGAGGGTAATGGCGAGACAGAGGGTGATGTCAAAACTTTGCTAAGGGTAAGGCTCGAGGCGGAGTTAACAGTCGATGACGTGTCTCCTGAAGGCATTGTCAACGAAACTGTCTATTTCATTCTTAGTGATAAGGATGATTTTGATGCTAGTGAAAAACGCGTTCTTCGTCGGTCTGACAGAAATAATATTCAAGTTCACTATATCCCAGCGAGTCGCAATCCTTTTAAAGAGATAAGTTCTTCCACTAAAATTTTGCTCGGAAGGCTCTTGGATGCGATCCAATGGAGTAAAGGGCCAGAAGGTGAGCTTCAAAAAGCGGTCGAGTATACCGAGAAGGCAAGTGACGAAATATCAAAGAATGCAGCTGTAAGTCTCATTCAGGGTCATTTGGAAAATAGTTGGGACCAAATGTACACGGGTGACTTATTCAGTAAGGCAAAGCTTAATTTCTTACCCTTGCAGTCGGAAGATTTGTTGAAAACGATATCTTTATCTTTTGAATCTGCTTCCGGTGCTGTTGCATCTATGGAAAGATTGAGTGACGGTCAGAGATCACTTCTACATATCTCAATTATCCAAGCGGTCCATGAGATGGAGTCAAAAACTCTCCAGAATAACGAAAACAGACGTCATTTCGATCAGAAAAGGCTTAAAAGGCCCATCTACACCATGCTTGCCTTAGAGGAACCGGAAAATCATCTAGCGCCTCACTATCTTGGTCGCATAGTTAAATCCATGATAAAGCTTGCTAAAAAGACCAATGCTCAGGTTGCGGTAACTACACACTCACCCAGTTTAGTTGGTCGGATCGAACCGAAACAAATTCGGCATTTCAGGCAAGAGAAGCAATCGCCTAATACGATTGTCTCTAAGATAAACCTTCCAGGCCCAGAAGATGAACAATACAAATTTGTTGCTGGTGCGGTTAAGGCATATCCAGAGATCTACTTCGCTCGATTAGTTGTTTTAGGTGAGGGTGAGAGTGAACAAATTGTCATTCCAAAACTACTATCACACTGGGGCGTTGATATAGATGATAGTTTTATCAGTGTTGCACCTTTAGGGGGCAGGCATGTAAACCATTTCTGGCGGCTATTAGAAGGTCTAAATATCCCTTATGTGACATTGCTTGACTTGGACTACGGTAGACATGGCGGAGGCTGGGGTCGAGTTGATTACGTGCTCAATCAACAAAAGTTGTTGAAAAGAAAGCCGCTTATACAGCTAACTCCTATCACTTAA
>NZ_JAHGAH010000939.1:0-1446 GCF_030248475.1 Vibrio sp. D173a | reverse complement strand
AACAAAAGGGGAATCTTAATCTGACGAGTGTGCTGAATCGCTTGTTTGGCGGCCATTAATCCCTGCCATACCCAGCGCGTACTTGGCCCACCTACCTGAATCTCAGGGTTATCTTGATACAGCCCACGAAACCATTGATAGCGAACTTGGCTGTGACTGAGTAAATTGTTCTCAAACGGTTTGGAGTAATACGCCTTATGACCCGGTGCATAGGTGGGTTTAGCGTATAACCCAGTTAGCACTTGCGCGACAAACATTGCAATAGGCTTGAGGTACCACTCGGTATTGACGCCAAACATAGGGGCACACAGTACGACCTTCTCAAAGCGGTGATCTGGGGTGGTCTGCAAGTAGCGCGTCGCAATGGTGCTGCCCATCGAGTGAGCCAGTAGATAGCGATGCGCATACTTGTCGAGCGGGAAGTGTTGGAGTATCTCTCGCATATCTCGCACATAATCATCAAACTCATGAATATGACCGATGTCAGAGTCTTGGACACTGCGCTGTGAACGCCCTTGACCTTGATGATCAAAAGAGTAAATGTCATAACCTTGGTGATAGAGATCGTAAAATAGCTCTTGGTATTTTTCACAGCATTCTATACGCCCGTTAGAGAGCACAATCGCTTTGCTATGCTGTGGTGAGGTAAAGCTACACCAGTAGAGTTTTTTCTTGCTCGATGAGGTGACATAACCTTCATTTCGTTGTTGCCAAAAGGCAGAGATCGGGTGTTTAATCGCTTCCTCAAATTGAGGCTCTTGAGTGAAATAAGAAGGTGCGGCATCGCTAATTGCCATGAGAAGTTACCTGAAAGATGCTGATGAGCGCTTTTATCGCTATTGATGTTATTAGATTAAAGTACTGCTAAGGAAATGCAATGGATACTCATGTTTGGCTCGCTTATGTCGTGACGGCAATTCTGTTTAGTTTAGCGCCTGGGTCAGGTACGGTGAACTCAATCAGTAACGGTTTAAGTTATGGTACACGCAAATCACTCGCCTCTATCGCTGGCCTACAAATTGGTTTGGCGTTTCATATCTTACTGGTGGGTGCGGGTATTGGTGCGCTGGTGGCTCAATCTGCGTTCGCGTTTACGCTGATTAAATGGGTTGGTGTGGTTTACTTGATCTGGTTAGGTATTCAAAAGTGGCGTGATACATCCAGCATGGTTGCAACCGATGACGGTACATCATTGTCGAGCTTTAGACTTTTACGCAATGCAGTATTGATTAACCTAACAAACCCGAAATCTATCGTCTTTTTGGTGGCCTTGTTCCCTCAGTTTATCGATCCAACACAGCCTCAAGCACCGCAACTACTGGTCTTAGGTGTTACCACGGTATTCATTGATAGCGTTGTTATGTTGGGTTATACGTCATTGGCATCACAAATGGGACGTTTTATTCGCTCTGATCGCGTAATGGGTAAGATAAATAAGATTTTTGG
>NZ_JAHGAH010000938.1:0-791 GCF_030248475.1 Vibrio sp. D173a | reverse complement strand
TAATCTGCCTTCTGATACATCTCGACACCAATTTTGCCGTTCTCAGCGATATCCACCTCGAGCCCAAGCTTTTTGATCATCATCTTAGCTACTTGTTGATTCACGCGTGAGTCTTCGACCACCAGAGCTTTACCACCAAACTGAGGTAAAGGTGCTTGTTCAACCTGTGGCTCTAAAGCCGCTTTCGGGTTCTCTGCATTGACCTGTTTAAACGCCACCTCTCCACGGTTAGCATAAGTGAAACCTTGTTCAGACGCCTTATTCGAGAGCACACGGTTCACCGTCCATTTCAGCTGGTTGTCGTGATAAGGGCGTGCAATATAGGCGACAAGGCCCACCTTCTTGGCTTTTTGTTCATCTTCAAGATGTGGGTCGGCGGAGATCATCACCAACAGTGGACACTGCGCTTTAAATCGCTGAGTTAAGGTCTCTGCGAGTTGGAAACCATCGACAGCTGGCATCACCTTATCAATCAATATCAAATCGTAAGGGCGTTTCTTCTCCAATGAGGACGCCACCAACTCGATAGCCTTCTCAGCACCATCGCAGCTCTCCGATTCACAGCCAAACGCTTTGAGCTGAGCAGAGGTAATACGCATATTTAGCTGGCTATCATCCACCAGCAATACTGATATTTTACTCATGTCGACGTGGGTTTGCGTCGCTTCGCTACAAACGTCAAATTCAGCGGTGAAATAGAAAGAGCTACCCTTGCCCTCGATGCTATAGAGCTCAAGTGACGAGCCCATAAGCGTAACAATCTTCTCGCAGATGGCTAACCCAAGCCCAGT
>NZ_JAHGAH010000937.1:0-938 GCF_030248475.1 Vibrio sp. D173a | reverse complement strand
ATAAGACCGATAAGGCGGTCAGGTCGGCTTAAGAGTTTTTCTACACGACGCGCACCCTTATGACCCGATTGGGATAGGTGTTTCAAACGGTAGCGGTTCAAGGACATCATGCCCGTTTCAGAACCAGAGAAATAACCAGAAATTACAATGAGACACGCGAGTAGCGCAAATAAGATACCCGTAGATATGTCGTCCAAAACTATTACTTTCCTAAATTTGTATCTTGATTAATTTATGACCGATGCAGGTCGAGATGTCAACTGAATGTAAAGTATGCCATACATTAAAGGCAAGGTGTGTACCTTGCCTTTTATATCGAACTATTAATTCAGGATGATTTCTTGAACAAAGCGACTACCGAAGTAGGCCAGTGTTAGTAAGGTCGCACCCGCTAGCGCAAACCAAGTTACCTTCTGGCCTCGCCAACCTTTTTTGTAATGACCCCAAAGCAGTATTGAGTAGATCACCCAAGCGATAAAAGAGAGCACCGCTTTGTGTGCTTTGCCTTGAGCGAACATGTCTTGAACAAAAATAAAGCCAGTAAGAAGCGTACCCGTAAGCAGGCCGTTACCGATAAGAATAATCTTGAACAGTTGTCTTTCAACCATCATGAGTGGTGGTAGGTTCGGGTTGATGACCAGTGCCTTTTTCTTCTTGAGCTTGTAATCGAGCCACGCCAGTTGCATCGCATACAGAGCACCGATGGTCAGAGTTGCGTACGAAAACAGTGCCAATGAAATATGCATGAGCAGTTTAGGGTCGTTCTCTAGGTGCTTAATAAAGGTGCTTGGGAGAAATGCAGCGGCCAACAGGTTTAGAGCCGCAAAGCTGTACACTACAGGGAGAATAAACCAGAGGCGGTTTTTAAGCATTGCTCCACTCATTACCAACGAGATAATAAAGCTGATCAATGAGGCAACATTGAGAATACTGAGGTT
>NZ_JAHGAH010000936.1:0-964 GCF_030248475.1 Vibrio sp. D173a | reverse complement strand
GAACAAGACGTTAAGCTTGCGGATGGGTTCAAGCCCGATCTACAGAAAGAGCTTGTGCTGTCAGGATACTTCGAATTCGCTAATGTTAGTCAGTTAGATGAAAACTGGAGTGTAAACTCGGCTATTGGCCAACATATCTCATACTATCGAAACGAATATACCTATCGAAGTAACTACCTAGCGCCACTTCGTCCGTTCCTTGATGATATCTACCTGAACACTGACGCTTGGGCTTATATCGTTGAACCTAGCATTAAATTGACCTATGTAACGCCACAGAATTGGGGACGTTTGAAGGTGAGTTCGAGTTGGCATTACTTTTATGGATACGGATGGGGTGAAGCGAACAACGGTCAAGTCGGACGACCTGAAGGTTGGTACTTAGCCAACGAAGTAAAAGTTTTCTATGACTTGGTTCAATGGGGAGACAACATTACTTCAATGTACTCCAGTGTTAGACGCATTGATCTTGGAGGCGATACGTCTGATCCACTCGGCACACAATCTTACTACGAAACCAGTATTGGTTGGCTGCTGGATCCAGACTTACTCAATGATTGGGTTGATAACGTTGGGATCGGTCTGACGATTAACTATGGTAGCTCTCTCAAAGGCGGGAGCTTAGTTGTGTTCTTCAACCAAGATTGAGCTACTGAATCAGAAACGCTCTTCTTTTGTTAAACCGGTTGACTACTCTTTACTGATAGACAATCGGTTACGACCCGCTTTCTTTGCCTTATAAAGCGCATTATCCGCAAGCTTCATCACTTCTTCTGGCTTTTTAGTGCTCTTGCTGTCGGCTAAACCGATACTCACGGTAACATTCACGATCTTTGACTTGGCTGGAACACGTCCACGATTCTTACTGCCCGTTTCGTCACAGTTTGGTCGAGCTTGGTTATCGCGAATTATGATGTCGTAGGCTTCAATGTCTTTAATCAGCTCATTGAGGTGTGTTACGACA
>NZ_JAHGAH010000935.1:0-749 GCF_030248475.1 Vibrio sp. D173a | reverse complement strand
AATATTGCTTTGCGGATTCATGCGCAGGTTTCAGAACATCCAATAGGATGTTTAAAATCTCACCCTCATAAAGATCACTTTCTTTGCCAAGGTTTAGTGCTGGTAAACCTACGGTTTTACCAGCAAAATGAGTTTCTAAATGTTCTACTTTTGCACGAAGCATAAGAAGATTGTTTTCTAACTCCTCTTTGTCCGACTCCGCATCAAAGTACATACTCTCTGTATCTGTAAGGTTTGTCGTTAGTTTTTCGATCTCGGCATTTGACGCTTCTTGTTGACGATCTAACTCTTGCATCGCCTCATCCAAAAGCTCTTTATAGTCAGAATCATCCGTCAAAGAAGAAACTTTTTTTGTTAATGCGATCCTTTGATCTTTCTGGCGTTTTGCTCGAACGTCAGTAGGTGAAAAGTGCTCTTTTCGGTACTTGCCGTTAGTTGTATGAGTAACAAAGGACAGTAGTTCATGTAAAACATGAACGTTGTTTTGTTTCCAGTTTTCAATCTGGTCACTAAGAATTAGTGAGTTTCGAGGGACTTCACCACCAAAAAGAGGTTGCACGATATTTACAGCGCCATCCCATGCAGAATATCGTTTGGTCAAGATGCTTTCCATTAGACCGTCATCAGTATCTTCTGGGAAAACGACCACTTGAGCTAGTCCGAGTAATTGCTGTTGCAATCCGATATTGTGGATGAATTTGTTTTTGCTAACGAGTACAAGCGAGAAGTCTCGCTCAGGTCTAAAAATC
>NZ_JAHGAH010000934.1:0-596 GCF_030248475.1 Vibrio sp. D173a | reverse complement strand
TTTGGGACAAGGTTGATTTTCCAAGTTACGCTTCGATCACTTGATTCATAGGCGAGGTTTTTGAATGCCTTGCTCTATCAATTCATAGGCTCAATCATTTGTAACAAATGTAACTGAATGATTGAGCCGTCAAATAAGTCGTAAGAAAATCCCAAAATTAGACATTTTATGTTTTTTTATAAATCACCAAGTGTCTGATATTAAATTAATAATTATTCAGTGAGGTAAAATAAAATTATTCTTTATCAATCTTGTTGGTAGCGTTCGATTGATTGGTTAATAGTAGATGTTATCCGAAACACATCGGCCAGATAAATATAAGAACTAGTGGTTATCTATTCCCACACTATTACAAATTTAACGCTGTCATACCGACAAGAGGCAACCTGAATGTTAGAGAAAAAAGACGCAATGAGTGCTATTGCAAGCTACCGAATGGAAAGCACACTTCGTGGAGTAGACCTAAACCTATTGACTGTTTTTGACGCTGTAATGCAAGAGCAAAACATCACCCGTGCAGCGCACAATTTGGGTATGTCTCAGCCTGCAGTAAGTAACGCTGTAGCACGTCTAAAAGTCATGTTTAACGACGAGTT
>NZ_JAHGAH010000933.1:0-688 GCF_030248475.1 Vibrio sp. D173a | reverse complement strand
TCAGAGTTTATGCAATGGATGTCTCCAACTCTAAGAGAGTATTGGGGCGACTTTCTGAACCGCACGCAAAACAGCCACTTCTTTGCTTGGGTGCGTGATCATCACCAACCAGCAGTTAATGAAGATGCACCAGTTAAGCCGGTAGAGGTTACGCCAGTAGAGAAGCCGATCGAGCTTAAGCCTGCAGCACAAGCGGTTTATGATGAGCTATCTGCGCAAATTGGTGAAGTGATGCACACGGGTGACTGGATCCATGTAGGCCAAGAACGCATCAACCAGTTTGGCGAAGTGACAGAAGATATGCAGTGGATTCACACGAACCCTGAAAAAGCAGAATCGGATTCACCGTTCAAGACGACCATTGCACACGGTTTCTTGACTCTTTCTTTGCTTCCGCGTCTAACAGACAGCGTAGATCCAGATAAGTCTCAATTCCCGACAGCAAAAATGGTAGTGAACATTGGTTTGAACCAAGTACGCTTCCCATACCCTGTGAAATCAGGCAACAATGTGCGTGCAAAAAGCACGTTAACTAAAGTAACACCTATCCGCAAGGGGCTTGAAATTGAGCGTGAGATTCGCGTAGAGATTGAAGGCGTAAGACGCCCAGGCGCTGTGGTTGTTTCAGTTATTCAACTGCACTTCTAAACCAGAATTGGTTTTACAAGAACAAAAAAAGAGAGAGCTT
>NZ_JAHGAH010000932.1:0-627 GCF_030248475.1 Vibrio sp. D173a | reverse complement strand
CGGACAATGTCAGTCGCTTCGATAATACCGATTGGCTTCTTATCTTTAAGTACTGGCAGGTGGTGCACGTTGTAGCGAAGCATGGTCATCATGGCTTCGTATACGTAAGCGTTGTGGTCGAGAGAGATAACCTCTGGTGTCATTACGCTGGAGACTTCATCCGACGGATCAAGTCCTGCTGCAAGCACACGTGTACATAAATCTCGGTCGGTGATGATGCCGATCACGGGCGTTGAATCATCTTCATCATCTTCAACAATATCTGGGTCGATAATCAGCAGTGAAGAGACGTTATCTTCAGCCATCATGGTCGCTGCTTGTTGAATGGTGCGTGTTTTCTCGATCATCGGTGCATCGCTAGTCAGTAGCGTTTTTACCTTTGAGGTCGTGAGATCGTTCGCATCGCTGTTGTTTGAGATGGCTTGGCGCAGACGTGCGTTATCTTCTACCTCTACAAAATCGGCGAACGAGTCGTAACCGTCGTAGAGTTCTTGAAAGATGGATTCTGGGATGCAGTACAGCAGGGTATCTTCGATGGCTTTGACTGGGAAGCGTACCTTGTTATTGGTTAGCAATCCCATTTGTCCGAATAGGTCACCCTCATCTAAACGGTTATAGAGTTCCCCT
>NZ_JAHGAH010000931.1:0-855 GCF_030248475.1 Vibrio sp. D173a | reverse complement strand
GGCTTTATCTTGGTGTTGGGTATTTTGGTGGATGATGCCGTGGTGGTGGGTGAAGCGATCCACGACAAACGCTCATCGCCCACAACCGGAAAGCCAGTCGATCCTAAACTTGCGGCATGGCAAGGGGTTCATTCGGTCTCAATTGCGACCGTATTTGGTGTCCTCACTACAATCGCCGCGTTCTCGCCAATGCTGTGGATTAACAATGAACTGGCTAAGGTGCTAGCAGGCTTCTCTGCGGTCGTGATCTTTGCTTTGCTGTTTTCGCTGGTGGAGAGCAAGTTCATTCTGCCGTCGCATCTCGCTCAGATCGACTCTAAGCCGCGTCGAAACATCATCACCCGAATACAGGGTAAGGCGCAGCAGGCATTGCAGGCGTTCAATCTACGTATCTATAAGCCCGTTCTTGAGCATGCCTTGAACTATAAGTTTGCGTCACTACTGGGTTTTGTCGCGATGATCACCTTGGCTTATGGCATGTGGTCAAATGGCGCGATCCGCAGTGCACTGTTTCCAGAGATCCCCGGGCGTTACGTGACAGCAAAAATCGAACTGGAAGATGGAGCACCATTGCCGCTGCAGCAACAGGCGCTCTCTCAAGTAGAATCAGCAATGGCCAAGGTTGAGCAGAGCTTGATGGACGATTACCCACTCAGCGAAGCCCCTGTAGTTAACCTACTCGCATGGTCAGACGGCTTTGGTGAGATTGAAGTGACCGCAGAGCTTACGACGTAGTCACTCAGTACCTTACCAAGCAATTTATTGATAAACCGTTGGCGTGACACCACAGGAGCGGTGGAAGGCGCGTATTCGACGCAATTTAGTGCAGCAGAAGAGCCCGCAGGTGGTACCTTC
>NZ_JAHGAH010000930.1:0-559 GCF_030248475.1 Vibrio sp. D173a | reverse complement strand
ATGATGTGGTCTCTTTCCGTATCGAACCGACTCTATTCAATCCATTAGGTGCTTTGACATCGAATAACTTGGCGGTTCAGATCAAAGAAGATCCTAACAGTGCTGGCGATTACATCGGCTTTATTAAAGATGCGTCGGATGTTGAGACCAATGTCTTTACCATCAGTTTCTCCGATTCAAACTTAGGTCAATACACCTTCACACTACTTGAAGCGCTCGACCATGAAGATGGTTTGGACAAAAATATGGTCACCTTTGATGTTCCAGTGCTTGCTGTTGATAGCGATGGCAACGATTCGGCAATGTCGCCACTTAAGGTGACCATCGAAGATGACGTTCAAGGCATGAGTAATGGCATCTTGAATATCGAAGAGCCGACAGTCGCCGAACTGGCTGCTGGGGTGGTGACCACAACCACGATTGATGTAATGCCAGAGCAGAGTGCGGATAGCGCGACGATTACTCAGTTCACCTACGATGGCGGAACGCCATTGATGCTTGACCAAACGGATACAGGCGAGCAAGAGTTCACCTTCATCGAGGGCTCACTGTTTATTAC
>NZ_JAHGAH010000093.1:0-53026 GCF_030248475.1 Vibrio sp. D173a | reverse complement strand
GTATAAGAGACAGGCGGGGTGCAGGCTTGTATTAGGAGAGTCCAATTTAACTTACTTGTGAGAGGCTAACGACTTTCTGTTGCAGCTTCTCTTGTAGATATTCTGCCAGTGCGATTTTCTCCTCTTCGTTCATGTATAAACCAAGTTTTGTACGACGCCATAAGATATCTTCATCGGTGAGCGCCATTTCGTGATTCATCAAGTAATCAATTTCACGTTGATATACGCCACTTGCTTGCTCTGAGAAGCAATGACCAAGGTCTTCTATGCTATTAGTGCCTGCCATCAGGTCCCAAGTTTGGGTACCAAACTGAGTCACGTAGCGCAGCAGCAACGCTTCTGATGCCCATGAGTATTTCGCATGAATCATCTTCACTAGCTGCTCATGGCTACAGCTGAAGTTACCGCCAGGAAGCGTTTGGTTTGCCGTCCAGTCTTTACCCATTTCAGGTAGGAAAGGAGCAAGTTTATTGAGGGCTGCCTCACCAAGCTTACGGTAAGTCGTGAGTTTACCGCCAAATACAGAAAGTAACGGTGCTTGATCGTATTCAGCATCCAGCTCTAGAGTGTAATCGCGTGTAATGGCTTGCGGTGAATCAGACTCATCATCACACAGCGGACGTACACCGCTGAACGACCACACAACATCATCCTTGTTTAATTGCTGGACGAAATGCTGATTGACGACATCGATTAGATAATCGACTTCTTCCTCTGAAATAGATACTTTTCGAGGGTCGCCTTTGTATTCTACATCCGTTGTACCGATGATCGAGAACTTATCTAAGTAAGGGATCATAAACACGATACGGTTATCTTTGTTTTGTAGGATGTAGGCTTGTGGCTCGTCATGGATACGAGGAACAACGATGTGTGAGCCTTTGATCAAACGAATGTTACGAGGAGAAGTTTGATCCAATCCTTCATCAAAGAATTGCTTCACCCATGGACCCGCGGCGTTTACTAGGGCCTTCGCTCTGCGTTCGAAACGTTGGTCTGTGGTGACGTCATGAATAGTGACATGCCAAATACCGCCTTCACGGTGTGCTTTTTCTACGCGGCAGTAGTTGCGAACTTCGGCATTGTTCTCTTTTGCAGCCAGAACGTTAAGTAACACTAGACGCGCATCATCTACCCAGCAATCTGAATATTCGAAACCAGTTTTCATTTCCGGTTTTAGAAGACCAGATTTTGCAAGATTGATGGTTTTGCTGCCTGGAAGAGTGGTTCGTTTACCAAAGTTATCGTAGAGGAACAAACCACAGCGGATCATCCAAGCTGGGCGTAAAAATGGTCGATGAGGTAAACGAAAACGCATAGGCCATGCGATGTGTGGTGCTTTACGTAAGAGTACTTCTCGTTCAGCGAGCGCTTCCGAAACCAAACGAAACTCATAGTGCTCAAGGTAACGTAATCCACCGTGGATCAGTTTTGAACTTGCAGAAGAGGTTGCTGATGCGAAGTCGTTAGCTTCGTACAAACCGACGCTTAGACCACGGCCAGCAGCATCAGCAGCAATACCGGCCCCGTTAATGCCGCCGCCGATCACGATCATATCTAGAGTAGGGGATGAATTCGTCGTGGAAGCATTTTGTTGGATACTCATAAATTTGACCTCTTGGTGAGCGAACGAGCATTTTGGAATATGGGTTAATCCTAGCTTAGCTTTCGTTTTTGATCATTATTTATTTTCGTTTATGAGTGTTTTGTGTGGTTTGGGCACAAAAAAACCTCTGCCTAATTAAGACAGAGGTCATTTATGCGCGTAAATAGTGAGTGTAAACGCTATTCGGTTGCGACTCTTTCTATTTGTGTATCAATCACTTCGAGCGGAACTGCGGCTTCTTTTAGAATTGCGAGAATCTCTTCTGGTGGTTGTTTGTTGGTGAATACCATGTTCAATTGCGCGATATTGCCCAGTTTCACCATCGCATTACGGCCAAACTTCGAATGGTCAACGGCAAGGAATACGCTGCGACTGTTATCGATAATCGCCTGTTTAACGCGAACTTCATGGTAATCAAAGTCCAGCAGTGAGCCATCAAAATCGATACCACTGATGCCTAAAATACCGAAGTCGAGGCGGAATTGTTTGACGAAATCGAGCGTCGCTTCACCGACAATGCCGCCGTCTCGGTTGCGAACTTCACCACCCGCTAAAATCACTTTGATTTCCGGGTTCGGTAAAAGAATGGTGGCAACATTAATGTTATTGGTCACCACGCGAAGCTGTTTGTGGTTTTTATTGAGCGCTCGAGCGACGGCTTCTGGAGTCGTGCCAATATCAATAAACAAGGTTGCGCCATCTGGAATGTGTTTTACGAGTTCTTCCGCAATGACATCTTTTTCATTGAAGTTAAGCGCTTTACGCGTGTTGTATGAGGTGTTCTCTGAACTGAGAGGAATGGTTGCACCACCGTGGTAGCGACGAATTTTGTTTTCATCTGCGAGGTCGTTTAGGTCGCGGCGAATAGTTTGAGGACTAACATTAAATTTTTCTACCAGCTCATCCGTGCTGACATAGCCTTGTTTTTTCACCAACTCAACAATCTGTTGGTGTCTTGGTATTTGCTTCACTTAGCACTCCCTTGTGCACTGGTAATCGCCAATGCTTCAAAATCGAAAATAGAAACTTGCTCTATTGTGCTCGAATTAGCGCATTGTGAGAAGCTGTGGGAGTGTGGAATCCGCGATCGAACGCAAAAAAAGAGCGCCAACTCGGCGCTCTTTACGATTAATCAGGGGAAAATAATCGTTTATCAGAAATTAATCGTCTTCGTCGTGAAGCTCAGACCAGGTTTGAGCACACTTAACTGCGCGCTTCCAACCTTTGTAGCGACGGTTGCGTTTCTCTTCATCATCATGTGGTTCGAATGTGCGATCGAGCACTGCTTTGTCTTGCAGTTCATCAATACTATTCCAGAAACCCACCGCTAGACCGGCTAGGTAGGCTGCACCCAAAGCGGTTACTTCAGTTACTTGAGGACGGTGAACTTCGGTATTAAGAACATCAGATTGGAACTGCATAAGGAAGTTGTTCGCTACTGCGCCGCCATCTACACGAAGGTTCGCGAGCTTGATGCCCGAGTCTGCTTGCATTGCATCTAGCACATCACGAGTTTGGTAAGCGATGCCTTCCAAAGTTGCACGGATAATGTGGTTAGAGTTTACGCCACGAGTTAGACCGACAATCGTACCGCGAGCGTAAGCGTCCCAATATGGTGCGCCCAGACCAGTAAATGCAGGTACAACGTAAACGCCATTTGAAGTATCTACTTTGGTCGCAAAGTATTCTGAATCTTCAGCGCCAGCCAGGATCTTCATTTCATCACGTAGCCATTGAATGGACGCGCCACCCATGAATACCGCACCTTCAAGAGCGTAAGCAGGCTCGCCTTTTGGACCGCATGCTAGGGTAGTCAGCAGGCCATTTTTCGATGTGACTTTTTCTTGACCCGTGTTCATCAACAAGAAACAACCTGTACCGTAGGTGTTCTTCGCTTGGCCAGCTTCAACACACATCTGACCGTAAAGCGCAGCTTGTTGGTCACCTGCAATACCCGCGATTGGGATACGAGTACCGCCTTTACCACCAATGTTGGTTTGGCCGTAGATTTCTGATGAGCGTTTAACTTCAGGCATCATGGATGCAGGAATGCCCATCTCATCCAGCATTTTCTGATCCCAGCATAGGTCGTTGATGTTGAACAGCATGGTACGAGATGCGTTAGTGTAATCCGTTACGTGAACGCGACCTTGTGTCATCTTCCAAACCAGCCAAGTATCAACGGTACCGAACAGCAGTTTGCCTGCTTCAGCATCTTCACGTGCGCCTTCAACGTTATCTAGAATCCACTTCACTTTTGTACCTGAGAAGTAAGGGTCTAGCACCAGACCTGTATTGTCGCGAACGTAATCTTCTAGTCCGCGCGCTTTTAATTCTTCACAAATATCAGCAGTACGGCGGCATTGCCATACAATTGCGTTGTAAACCGGTTTGCCTGTTTCTTTGTTCCATACAATCGTCGTTTCACGTTGGTTGGTAATACCGATACCTGCAAGTTGGTCGCTACGGATACCGGTTTTCGCAAGTGCTTCAACCAAAGTAGAGCTTTGAGTTGCCCAGATTTCCATTGGGTCATGTTCAACCCAACCAGCCTCTGGATAAATCTGAGTAAATTCTCGCTGAGCGACGCTTACGATATTCGCGTCATGATCCAGAATGACAGCACGAGAGCTTGTCGTGCCTTGGTCTAGGGCAACAATGTATTTTTGCTCAGTCATGGTAAGAATCCTTTTGTTTCGTTATTTATATTTTAGTAAATGTTCGAATGAGTTGGTTTTAAGCTTGAGCTTGTTCTGCTTCTTCTTCGGTCTCGCACTGATTAGGAATAGTACAGCCATGACCTTGTTGTGGCAGATGCGCAGCAATTGCTTTCGGGTACAACCAACCACCGAAACAAGCACCTGCGATAGGAGCAAGAATTGGAACAATAAAGTATGGGATTTCGCGTGCACCGGTCAGTGCGTAATCCCAGCCTGCAAAGTAAGCAAACAGTTTAGGGCCGAAGTCACGAGCAGGGTTCATCGCAAAGCCAGTAAGTGGGCCTAAAGAACTACCGATAACCGCAATGAGAATACCGATAAGTAATGGGTTCATCGCGCCGCGAGGTGCGCCGTTGTTCTCATCACCAAGAGCAAGAATGGCAAACATCAGCACTGCAGTAATCACGAATTCCACAGCAAAAGCGCCAAAGAAAGAGAGAGAAGCGTGTGGGTAAGTCGAGAAAATGCCTGCTGTGGCGAGAGCCTCTTTGCTGCTACGAACGAAATTGTGTGCGATTTCGTAATCAGTAAACAGGTTACTGTACAGGCTGTAAACCAAAGCGGCAGAGCAAAAAGCACCGAGCATTTGCGCAATGATATAAGGCACCACTTTCGCCTTATCGAAACCATGGAACATGGCTAGTGCGATGGTAACGGCAGGGTTGATGTGTGCACCGGATACGCCCGCAGTACAGTAAATAGCAATGGCGACGCCAAAGCCCCATACAATACTGATTTCCCATTGACCAAATTGAGCTCCGGTCAACACTAATGCAGCAACACAGCCTACGCCAAAAAAGATAAGTAATCCTGTACCGATAAACTCGGCCAAACATTCTCCGAGCAGTGAGGGGTGTTTGTTCGTTGTCATGTTAAGAGTCCTTTAATATTTATGCTTATCTAGCACGGTTCTATTGTGCATATATAAACGTTTGCGAAAACAAACGAGCGTTAAAAGTGAGCGTTTGAGCATGGAATTGTTAATCAAACTCTTCGTTTTTGTTAATTGACACATCTTTTGCTCAAAAAAGAAACTCGGTAAAACGATTTAGAAGCTTCAACTTCGATTCTTCGGCTTAAAACTACCGATGTGAAAATCAATGCACAAACTGGTAAGAGGAGTTTTGTGAAGCTGCTTCGTGAATGGTGGTAAATTGTTCAGATTACTGGTTGAAAACTAACCCTAAAGAGCTAGCTAACACTAATGATGATAAGGGATTGCTGATACTTATTGACTCGATACTCTACTTTCATACACGGCTAAGAGAAGGGGGCCTTCCTTAGGGCTGGTCAGTAAGCTTTAACGTCGAAAGCATGCCTCAATGAGCTTTAGTGAGTGGGATAGCGACATCAACCTCAGTTGTTAATGGAATGACATTGTGGCAACACCCCGTATTTAGCCTTGATGACTGGCGTTAAGTGTGTCCAGTTGCTCAAACTCAACCGTTTATCCTAATTCTGTGGTTGTTTGAGTGCTTGGTTTGCTTAAAACTGCGGTTAATTTGTTCGTTTTCGCATTTAATGTTGTATGCGAATAGTAACGAAATTTGGTTAAAGTGGAAGCGCAGTCTAATTTAAAGTCTCTAATTTTCTGTATTTACTGAAATTTAATTCTTGTGCAACATTTGTCACAGAAATAAAAATCGAATTTCATAAAATGCACCAACTTTCGAACGAAACTCCTTTTTGCTCGTTCGCGATTTAAGACTCCTTACCATCGCTCAATATAATTATGAGGTTCCTATGTTTGGAATATTCAAACCCAAGGCGCACATTGATCGCTTGTCGTCCGACAAGATCGATAGCACCTATTCTCGCTTACGTTGGCAACTCTTTATCGGCATTTTTGTTGGCTATGCAGGCTACTATCTGGTCCGTAAAAACTTCAGCTTGGCGATGCCTTACCTAATTGAACAAGGCTTTAGCCGTGGTGATCTAGGTGTTGCCTTAGCTGCAGTATCTATTGCTTATGGTTTATCAAAATTCTTAATGGGCAGTGTTTCTGACCGCTCTAACCCTCGTTACTTTTTAAGTGGCGGTCTATTAATGTCAGCGCTTGTGATGTTCTGCTTCGGCTTTATGCCTTGGGCGACTGGCAGCATTACCGCAATGTTTATTCTATTGTTCCTAAACGGTTGGTTCCAAGGTATGGGGTGGCCTGCCTGCGGTCGAACCATGGTTCACTGGTGGTCACGTAAAGAACGTGGCGAGATAGTGTCGGTTTGGAACGTGGCACATAACGTAGGTGGCGGTTTGATCGGCCCTATGTTCATTCTTGGCCTTTGGGCATTTAACGACGATTGGCGCACCGCTTTCTATGTTCCTGCATTTTTTGCCACGCTCGTTGCTGTCTTTATTTGGTTCACGGTAAGAGATACACCGCAGTCTTGTGGTCTTCCACCGATTGAAGAGTACAAAGACGATTACCCTGACGATTACGACAAGTCACACGAAAAAGAAATGACGGCGAAGGAAATCTTCTTCAAGTATGTTTTTTCTAATAAGTTGTTGTGGTCAATCGCGATTGCGAACGCGTTTGTTTACCTGATCCGCTACGGTGTGCTGGACTGGGCGCCGGTATACCTAAAAGAAGCGAAAGACTTCTCGGTCGATAAATCGTCTTGGGCTTACTTCCTGTACGAGTGGGCGGGCATCCCAGGTACGCTATTGTGTGGTTGGATTTCAGACAAACTGTTTAAAGGTCGTCGTGCTCCTGCCGGTATTCTATTTATGGCGTTAGTCACCGTAGCTGTGCTGGTTTACTGGTTTAACCCTGCAGGTAATCCAGCAGTCGATATGATGGCGCTGGTTGCAATCGGCTTCTTGATTTACGGTCCGGTAATGTTGATTGGTCTATACGCATTGGAGCTTGCTCCGAAGAAAGCGGCAGGTACGGCTGCGGGTCTAACGGGTCTATTTGGTTACTTAGGTGGTGCAGTAGCGGCAAACGCGATTCTTGGCTACACCGTAGACCACTTTGGCTGGGATGGCGGCTTTATCATCCTTATCGGTTCATGTATCACGTCCATCGTTTGTTTGACTTACGCATTTCTTGGCGAGCGTGCTCACCACGAACAAAAAGCGCGTGAGAAAGAAGCATTGGCGTCATAAAACCTTAAAGGGGCAGTGGAATACTGCCCCTTCAAATAAGTTAAGGAAATAACAATGAAAATAAAGTCAGTATGCATTACTTTTTTGGCGTGTAGCCTATCTGCCGGAGCTATTGCCCAGCCCCTTGTTATCGCTCATCGTGGCGCATCCGGTTACTTACCTGAACATACATTGGAAGCCAAAGCCCTTGCGTACGCAATGAAACCAGATTACATCGAGCAAGATGTGGTGATGACTAAAGACGATCAATTGGTCGTGCTGCATGACCACTATCTCGATCGCGTGACCGATGTAGCTGAGCGTTTTCCAGATCGAGCTCGTAAAGATGGTCGTTACTACGCGATTGATTTTACCTTGGCAGAAATCAAATCACTGCGCGTGACAGAAGGCTTCAAAATCAATGATAAGGGTGACAAGGTAGCAGGTTACCCGACTCGATTCCCAATGTGGAAATCAGACTTCACCGTACCTACCTTTGCTGAAGAGATTGAGCTGATCCAAGGCTTAAACAAAACACTGGGCTATGACATCGGTATTTATCCTGAGATCAAAGCGCCGTGGTTCCATCGCCATGAAGGTAAAGACATCTCAAAAGCAGTACTGAAAGTTTTAAAGCAGTACGGCTACGACTCACAAGACGACAAAGTGTACCTTCAGTGTTTTGATGCCAATGAACTTCAGCGCATCAACAGTGAGCTTATGCCTGCAATGGACATGGATTTAAAGCTCGTTCAGCTCATGGCTTACACCGACTGGAACGAGACCATGGAGTACAAAGGCGACAAAGCAACACCATACAGTTATGACTGGATGTTTGAAGCCAATGGTATGAAGAAGGTAGCCCAGTACGCGGAAGGAATTGGTCCTTGGAAGCCAATGTTGGTGGATGACAAATCAACCAAGGATAACATCATCATCAAACCTTTGATGAAAGCAGCAAAAGACGCAGGCTTGCAAGTGCACTCTTACACTTTCCGAGCGGACCCTGGACGTATTCCTGCTTACACCGACAGCTTCGATGGCATAATGGATATCTTCTACAATCAGGTGAAAGTGGATGGTTTGTTTACTGACTTCCCAGATAAAGCGGTGAGCTTTCTAAACAAGCAAAGTTCTAAAAACTGAGAGTTTGAAACGCTCAGTATTACGTCACACGCCATGTCGTAACAATGTGCCATCTATCAGGCAATAAAAAATCCCCCAACAGTTTCCTGCAGGGGGATTTTTCGTAGGGCTTATTCACGAATGAATTAGTTGTTTTTATGCAGTTCGCTGTTCAGTTCAACCGCGCTCTTGTTTGCAAGACACTCGATTTGACCTGTTACAGAGTTACGACGGAACAGTAGGTCAGACACACCAGCAAGATCGCGTGCTTTCACTACTTCTACTTCTTGGCCTGCAGAATCTAGCATGCGCACTTTAGAACCAGCAGTTACGTATAGACCTGATTCGATAGTACAACGGTCACCCATTGGGAAGCCAAGACCTGCGTTCGCGCCTAGTAGAGAGTTTTCACCGATAGAAACCACAACTTTACCGCCGCCAGATAGCGTACCCATGATAGATGCGCCGCCGCCGATGTCAGAGCCGTTACCAACCACTACGCCAGCGGAGATACGACCTTCAACCATGCTCACGCCAGTCGTACCTGCGTTGAAATTGATGAAGCCTTCGTGCATTACCGTTGTGCCTTCGCCAACGTGTGCGCCAAGACGTACGCGAGAAGTGTCAGCGATACGAACGCCAGTTGGTACCACGTAGTCCACCATTTTAGGGAACTTGTCTACGCAATCTACGCTTAGTGCACGACCCGCTAGGCGAGCTTCGATTTGACGCTCTGCTAGTTCAGGTAGGTCGATTGGACCTTCGTTAGTCCATGCGATGTTGTGTAGTAGACCGAAGATGCCGTCTAGTACCGTGCCGTGTGGTTGAACTAGGCGGTTAGAGATAAGTTGAAGTTTTAGGAAACCTTCAGCAACGCTTTGTGGCTGCTCGTCAGTGGCAAGAATAACCAGTACAAGTGGCTGTGCTGATTCTGCTGCTTTTGCTGCGAAAGATGCGTTTGCCGCATCGCCGTTTGCTTCAAATGCTGCTGCCAGTTCTGCGCTTTGTGCTGCAGAGATCTCGATAGCTTGGTTGCCTTGCTCGTAACCTGCTACTGCGTTAACAAGCGCTTCGCTTGGGTTAAGAACTGGGTTTGGGAAAAACGCTTCGATGATTTTGCCGTCGCGGTTTTTAGTTGCCGTACCAAGGGCTAGAGAGAAGAAAGCCATAGTTGATCTCCATGTGTTGAGTCTTGTGTCTCGTCTGTTCACTGACAAGAAATAATTAGGTTGTCAGTCATCATAAAGAGAGTGTTGGGGAGTTTAAAGAGAGGAAATGGAGAAAGTCTGTAGATGGATACCTTTTGTCTTTTTAGAGATATGTTTTTCTGATGAGAAATGTGTCGCAAAAGCCTTATCAGACCGGTTTTGGGCAGAGACACAGTGAAGTTGGAGAAGAGGGCATCGCAAAAAATAAGGGGAGGACCGAAGTCACTCCCCCTACACTGGGTTTGTTGGATTTACTGGCTTTGGATAGTAAAGCGATAAATCGAATTAAAGGCTTAGCTCACTGACCTCTACTGCAAGTGCAACAGTTGCACCTACCATTGGGTTATTACCCATGCCGATGAAGCCCATCATTGCAACGTGCGCTGGTACTGAAGAGCTACCTGCGAACTGAGCATCGGCGTGCATGCGACCCATGGTATCGGTCATACCGTAAGAGGCAGGACCTGCCGCCACGTTGTCTGGGTGTAGAGTACGACCAGTACCACCGCCTGATGCCACAGAGAAGTAAAGCATGCCTTCATGGTTACGTTCTGCTTTGTAGATGCCTGCTACAGGGTGTTGGAAGCGAGTCGGGTTGGTTGAGTTACCAGTGATGCTCACATCCACTTGCTCTTTGTGCATGATAGCCACGCCTTCACGCACATCGTCTGCACCGTAGCAAAGGATCTCACCACGTGGACCTTGCGAGAATCGACGACGTTCTACTTCCACTAACTCACCAGTTTGGTAGTTGTATTGCGTGCGTACGTAAGTGAAACCGTTAATGCGTGAGATGAGGTAAGCGGCGTCTTTACCCAAACCATTTAGGATCACTTTCAACGGATTTTCGCGTGATTTGTTCACGTTCAATGCGATTTTGATTGCGCCTTCTGCCGCTGCGAATGACTCGTGACCAGCAAGGAAAGCAAAACAGCCACTTTCTTCATTTAATAGACGAGCCGCCAATGCACCGTGACCAATACCTACTTGGCGTTGCTCTGCCACGCTGCCGGGTTTAGTGCACGCCTGAAGACCTTCACCGATCATGTTTGCAGCTTCTTCTGCTGTTTTTGCTCCGCGGAAAATCGCCAAAGCAGTGCCCAGTGTGTAGGCATCGGCAGCGCTTTCAAACGCGATAGGTTGAGTGTCCATCACCAGTGCTTTAGGGTCGATACCACGATCCATACAGTATTGGTAAGCCTCTTCCATAGAAGAAAGTTGCATTTCGTCTAATGTGCGACGTACAGATTCAGTAATTGGAGTGTTCATAATCTCTTTCCTCTTGGTGGCAATTATTGTTGGCGTGGGTTGATGGTCGTTACGGCTTCGCCAAAACGACCGTAAGTGCCCGTTGCTTTGTCTGCGGCTTCAGCAGCAGATACGCCTTCGTTGATGGCTTTCATCATCTTGCCGAGGTTGAGATATTGGTAACCAATCACTTCTTTGTTTTCGTCTAGTGCGAGTTTTGTTACGTAGCCTTCAGCCAGCTCCATGTAACGCACGCCTTTTGCTTTGGTTGAGTAGCTAGTACCCACTTGGCTGCGTTGAGTTTGACCAAGATCTTCCAGTGCCGCACCAATTTCTAAGCCGCCTTCAGAGAAAGCAGATTGAGTACGACCGTAAACAAATTGAAGGAAAATTTCGCGCATCGCGACGTTGATAGCATCACACACCAAGTCGGTATTCAGTGCTTCAAGAATGGTTTTGCCTGTTAGGATTTCTGCGGCCATCGCTGCGGATTGAGTCATGCCAGAACAGCCGATCGTCTCGATCAAAGCTTCTTCGATGATGCCGTTTTTGACGTTGAGGGTCAGTTTTGCTGCACCTTGTTGAGGAGCGCAAGCACCAACGCCGTGGCTAAGACCAGAAATCGCGATAACGTCTTTTGGATTGATCATTGCGCCTTCAACAGGGATCGGTGCAGATGCATGAAGATCGCCGCGTTGAATCGGGCACATTGATTGGATTTCGTGTGAGTATTGCATAATGTTTTCCCAGTGTACGATATCCAGCATATTGGTCAGACTCAACGGCGTTGACTGCTCTTATTCGCTCCATCAAATAGGAAAACTATGTTCAGGAGGCTTACGCGTTTGTGGCCTTGTTGAGTTAACAACTATTTTGGATATCTTTTTAATTTTTGAGAAAACAGGAGCGGGGTTGGAGAAGAGTTGAATTGCTCACTACAGAACTCTTGCTCTCACAATATAGGTGAAAGCATTTCCAACAGGGCTGACCTGTTTTCGTTTCTGTAGGAGTCATTAGCTTTAAAGCGGTTCGAATCTTTCGATTCCGGTGGCACCCCATCACCGTGCCCATTTAGATTAGATCTAAGTCACACTAATCTGCAACATGAAATTTATAGCAATTTGGGATATTAAATCGGTTCTTTATATTCTCAGAGATATATGGCGATAAATACAACGCATAAAAAAACGCCGCATAATGCGACGTTTTTTCTAAACAAATGAGAGGCTTATGCAGCGTCTTCTTGCTCGCTTTCTTCTTCAACAGCTTCAAGCTTCTTTGCTTTTTTTGGTGCAGGTTTACGTTTTGCACCTAGAGCGTAAAGCACTTCTTCTTTGTTTTGCGCAAGGTACATTGCAAGATCTTCTTGCTTACCTTCGTCTTCTAGAAGTTCACTCTTACCTAGCAGTGAGAATAACTCGTCCGCCATATCCAGCATTTTGTCGTATGCGTCAGCTTCCGCTTTAGAGGTAAAAGTCATTTTCTCTTCTCCATTGCGTTCTACCACGTACTTGACGATTACAGCCATGGTTGGTCCTCTAAGTTAATTTGTTAAATTTTATACTGGCTTTTTATACAGTTTTTGACCAATTAAGTCTAGCGACAAGCCTCAGAATGAGAGCCGTGTACAACTAAGTGACCAGCATTTGAACTATCTGCCTTGAACGATCTCCCGTGAACGACCCATCTCGAACTAGCCATCTTTAAGATGAGGGTTCTCTGGTCGCTCCCAATCTTGGCAGAATTCAATGAATGTACGCAGAAGCGGGTTTTGATACTTCTCTTTGTGGATCAAAAGCCAGAAGCGACGCTTCATGTCCAGTGGCATGTTGAGCATTTTCACACGACCATCACGAATTGCAGGTTCTGCAGATAGGCGTGATAAACAACCTAGGCCAAGTCCGGCAGATACAGAATTGATCAGCGCTTCGGTGGTGTTGAGCTGAAAAGCCTCATGCCAGTGTTCTAGACGCGGAGCGATGGCGCGCATGAAGAACTCTCGAGAACCAGAACCCGCCTCACGCAGAATCCATTCTGTGTCTTCGAGCTCGTTTAGGCTGATAGGCCCTGCGTCGAAGTTAGGGTAGTCCGGCGGACAAATCACACACATTTCGTCTTCACTGAATTGCGTTGATTCCAACTCTGGGTGTATGGTCTTGCCCTCAATGAGCGCGATGTCGAGTTCGTAAGCGATCAACATGTCACAAATCTGGGCAGAGTTGGAGATGAACAAACTCTGCGACTGGTGATTCGTTTCATCACGAAAATCACTTAACAGGTAAGGTGCGACTTGGTTGCCAATGGTGTCGCTGGCACCAATGCGTAGCAAGCCTGATAAAGTTTGGTCGCCATCGAACACACTCTCAATATCCCGAGCTCGGTTGAGTAGTTCGTCTGCGAGGGGCAGAAGTTTTTGTCCTTCTTGGTTGAGAATCAAACGGTTGTTCACTCGATCAAATAAGTGATGACCAATTTGTTTCTCTAGTTCAGACAACGCCATACTCACGGCCGCCTTAGAAAGAAACAGACTTTCCGAAGCCGCAGTTAGCGTCTTGTGCTGAGTGATCGTAGTAAAAACTTTCAGTTGTTTAAGAGAGATATGACTAGGCATGATATTCCGTTAAGTAAATCTGAACGTTAGTTTTAAATAATTAGATATATTGGAACGAAGTGCAAGAGTAATATACATCCCATAGAAAGTTAGCCTAGATTTGAGGTCGTAATGATTCAAAGAACAAAAGCAAAAGTAATGGGAGCACCAACCCCAATGGCGGGTCTGGCTCTTGGTATTGCGAGCTTAGGTTGGAGTTGGGAAAACTTCGCCGAATTAAATGGCTATGGACAGTGGATTAGCGCGGGTATTGCAAGCGTATTATTAGCAATCTTGGCGATTAAGTTTCTTTTTCACAATCATTTGTTGAGACAAGATCTTGCACACCCTGTGGTAGGTAGTGTCGTTCCGACTTTTGCGATGGGAACCATGGTGGTTTCAAACTCATTAGGGCACTTTTTCCCTGTTGCAGGTGACGTGCTTTGGTTAGTGGCGGTAGCTCTACATATCGTGTTCCTAGTGAGCTTCTTCTACCACCGCGCGAAAGACTTCGAACTACACCACATGGTGCCAAGCTGGTTCGTACCACCAGTGGGTATTATCGTTGCAGACGTGTCTTTTTCTGGTAACCCAGTGCTTGCACCAATTGCACACGGTGCGTTGGTCTTCGGTATGGTGGCTTACGCGGTGATGTTGCCAATGATGATCTACCGTTTCATGTTCACCCATGAAATTCCAGATGCAGCAAAACCAACCATGGCAATCATGGCGGCACCAGCGAGCCTGTCGTTGGCTGGTTACCTAACTGTAACAGCGACGCCTTCGCCAGTGATTATTGCTCTGTTGTTTGGTATCGCGGTATTGATGACAGCCATCATCTACTTAGCCTTCTTTAAATTGCTAAGACTGCCATTTAGCCCAGGTTACGCAGCGTTTACCTTCCCAATGGTGATTGGTGCGACAGCTCTGTTCAAAACAGCAAATTGGATGGAAGCAAATGGCCTAGCAGCGCACTATGTACAACAAGTTCGCGGTCTAGCAGGTATCGAATTGATTGTGGCAACGATTGTGGTGACTTACGTAGGTTTGCAATACATCAATAACTTACTGATTCAACCGCGTTTAGTGACAACACATCACGCATAAGCCTTACTCGTAAAGCAAAGTCTCTTGGTCTCTCTCGCCAAGAGGCTTTTTTTGTATCGGTAGGGAGGGTTCTAAAGCTTATCTGAAGATAAAAAAATGCCACCCAAATAGGGTGGCGGAAAATTAGATACAATTTTAATACATCAAACTTTAGTAACCGCGGCCATTGTAGTGAGAGTTCTCATGCAGAAGATGGCAACTCGAAATTTACTCTCCTCTGGTATGCCTACTTGTCTGATAGGCGCGCGTTCTTCTTATCCTTTTTTATAGAAACGTGACATTTCATCGAGAGAATCTTGAATCACGTTCACTGGTACTTGATGTTCCTTATCCACTTTCAGTTGATTATTGACTTGTTGGGAGTGCCCGCCAGGATTTACCACTAACATGGTTTCTTTCCCTACCAGCGCATAGTTGTAATAGCTGCCCGCAATAAACCAATCACGCGGAACACCATTCTCAAATAGGTCTTGTCCCACGCTATACGATTGGGTGTCGCCTTTAACGTCGAATAGCTCGTTCATTAGGGTTGGTACAATGTCATAGTGTGTGGTGCGATAGTTGATCTGCTCTGGCTGATGATCCGGAAGATAAAGGTATAGCGGGACATGCACTTGAGTGTCACTGTAGTTACCCGTGTGACCCCAGTAGTTCATCTTATGATCGTTAAATTCCTCACCATGGTCGGAAGTGATCACCACAATAGTGTTCTCTAAGTCGACATTTTTGAGCACTTTTGCATTCAAGCTGTCGATGAAATACAACGAGTTTTTATAGCGATTATGGTAAAGCGAGGCGTCAAAATCGTTGTTCAGAAGAATATGATCGACGCGCTCCCAATAAGGTTTGAACTTAGCGAATTCAGGTTCTGGAAAACTGGTGCCATGGGCGGAATCGTAAAACAAGAAGCTGAAATACCGCTTGTCGTTATCTTGCTTTTGAAACTGAATAAACTCATCGGTGATCTGCTGGTCACGTTTGATTTGTGTTTCGCCAGTTTGCTTAAGGGTGAGATCTTTAACCTTCTTAAAGACGGTGCGCGATAAAGGCGGGCTAGTTAATGGTGCTGAACCAAAAATACCCATTCGATAGCCTTGATTTTGCAGGGTATCCATGAATACAGGGGATTTCTGGCTCGCATAAAAGCTGTCCCAGTAAGTTGCAGGTAAGCTGTAGAACAAGCTAAAAATGCCCGCTTGAGTAGAGTTGCCACCGCTCATGTGTTGAGAGAAGTTGACCGTTTTTTCGGTGAACTTGCTGACATTTGGCATGATCTCTGGTGTTGAATCGCTGTAGCGCCACGCATCAATCAAAATGAATAACACATTCGGTTGCTTGTCTTTCGTTTCTACATTTATAGGGGCGAGTGGGTAGTTCAGTGAACTGCTTTCAATATTCTTTAGCTCCACTCGGTTTTGTGAAGCCATACTTTCATCCACCAAGTGATGGCGATAGATAAAATTACGTGCCGTTAACGGGTAGTAAAGAGGCCAGTTATTAGAGAACTGGCTGACTTCGTCGTCATAGAGCGCGTTCTTATAGGCGTGGATAACCTGAGTACTCAGCAACAAGCCAAACCAAACTGCCACGATCACGAACTTTGCTCGGCTCTGAGCCAGTTTATTGGCTAACCAAACAGTGAATGCCAAACCAATGGCGAGCAGTGCAATGTCGCTAATAAAAACTAGCCAACTCATCCAAGATATTTCAAATACGTCGCGACCGCCTTCAAAGAACATGCGGATCAGTAGACCATTGATGTGCAGTTTGTATTGCTGGAAAACGAGGATATCGACTTTCAGCATGATCAAGATTGCGATTGCAATGGCAATCACAACGACTCTGAACATGCGCGTCGGCAAAAAGGACAGCAATAAACAACCCAACATCAGCGGAAGAGCAATTAAACCCAACCAGCCAAATTGTGTGGCAAGTAAATAATATTCTTGCAGAAAGGTGAGCGGTTCTGCTTGGCTGTTTGACAGCAAAAATGGGTAACAAGCGATCGACAGATAAAGCGCAAAGCAAGCAAAAAATGCAATCAGCCAAGCGCCATTTGAAGAAAATTTGCGCAACATAGTTTTGGTATTCCAGTGCTTTTCTCATCCCTATCAAATCAGAACAAAGTGTGGTTTAGCGTGACATCAAAACGATTTGACCCCCGCAGTTCTTCGTTTTCCACTCAATATTCAATTTGATGAGTATTGTTGTAAATATTTGCGTTAATTATAAAACGGTGTTTTTTATCATGAAATAGTTGTGACTGATGTCACACTTTGTATTTGCGTGTAAGACGTGACTTACAAATGTCAGTTGCTGGTTATTTGCGCAGAGTTCGGGTGTTCTCTAACCTTTTGTTATTTAAGCTATCGAGATCGCTCTAGGAATATATGCGGCTGTGCTAAGCTTGCTAGCAGTTTCAATTGGCGCTCGGTGCACTTACTTTGTTTACTGTCTATCACTCCAATCAGGTCGATGTTCTCAAATCACTTCTTGTTGAACTGATTCGCATCAATCCATTAGAAAATCCATTCGAAAAAGAGCAAATTCTGGTTCAAAGCCCGGGTATGTCTCAGTGGTTAAAAATGGAATTGGCGAAAGAGTTTGGTGTTGCGGCAAACTTAGAATTTCCGCTGCCAGCGACTTTTATTTGGGACATGTTCACCCAAGTATTGGCTGATGTGCCTAAGCGCAGTGCCTTCAACAAAGAAGCCATGACGTGGAAGCTGATGCACTTGCTACCGGGTTTGTTGAACGAAGCGTCATTCGAACCTTTGGCACGTTATCTTCAGGACGACAGTGACAACTCCAAGCTTTATCAATTGGCAGAGAAAATTGCCGATATTTTCGATGGCTATTTGGTGTATCGTCCAGAATGGATTGCAAGCTGGGAAGCAGGGCAAACGGTGCCCGAACTTGAAGACGAGCACCCATGGCAACCGGTTTTGTGGCAAGCGTTGTACGATCACACAGTTACCCTTGGGCAATCGCCTTATCATCGTGCCAATTTGTACGAACACTTCATTGATACGCTAGAAAACTTCAACGGCAATTTTGATCATCTGCCGAAGCGTCTGTTTGTGTTTGGTATCTCTTCACTGCCGCCACGTTATATGGATGCGCTCAAAGCCATTGGTGAACACATTGATGTGCATTTGATGTTTACCAACCCTTGTCGTTATTACTGGGGTGAAGTACGTGACCGTAAATTCCTAGCTCGCTTAGCAGCAAAACATCGTCAGCACGTGGTGTGGCAAGAAGACCATTCTGAAGTGCAAGGTGAGAGTGAGCAGTTAAAAGGTTCACTAGAAGAAAACGTAGTGGATGAGCTGCATACTGATGTGGTGGGTAACAGCTTGTTGGCGTCGATGGGTAAACTTGGGCGCGATAACATGTATCTGTTGTCGCAGCTCGAATCCCATGAGATTGAAGCTTTTGTTGATGTCGAGCGCGACAGTCTGCTTCATCAACTTCAAGCTGACATTCTTAATTTAGAAGAGCACCAAGACGACGAGCAAATCGACAGCAGCCAGCACAAACAAGTGGTGAGTTTGGGTGACAAATCTCTGAGCTTGCACTCTTGCCACAGCCCAATGCGAGAAGTGGAAGTGCTACACGACCAGCTTCTGGCGATGTTCGATGCCGATCCGACACTGAAACCGCGCGATATTATTGTCATGGTGGCAGACATCAATGCCTACAGCCCTGCGATTCAGGCGGTATTCGGCAATGCGCCGGGTGAGCGTTTCATTCCTTACTCGATTTCAGACCGAACGGCCGATCAAGAAAGCCCAGTTTTGGCGGCTTTCATGCAACTTGTTAATTTACCGAATACACGTTGTTTGGCTTCTGAATTACTTGAGCTGTTAGAAACGCCGGCGATTTTGAAGCGATTCGGCTTAAGCGAAGATGACTTCCTTCAAGCCAAACTATGGGTGGAAGAATCTGGTATTCGCTGGGGGCTAGATAGCCATACCGGCAGCGAATTTGAACTGCCAGAAACACGCCAAAATACATGGCAATTTGGTATCCAGCGTATGCTGTTAGGTTACGCGATGCCAGAATCTTCCGGTTTGTTTGAAGCGCAAGAAGGTAGCCTCTCGCCATACAATGAAGTGCAAGGTATGGGCGCAGAACTTGCCGGTAAGTTAGCTCACTTTATTCAACAAATTAGCCAATATCGCCGCAAACTTTCCAATGTTCAGTCGATTGATGCATGGCGTGAAACCTTGGTGGCAATGTTGGATGACTTCTTCTCTGTTGAGCTAGAAGGGGAAATGGCGCTCAAGTCGATTCGAGATACCTTAAGCCAACTGAAAGAACAGCTAACCGATGCGGCATTTGATGATGCCTTGTCGCCTTCTATTGTTAGCCAGTATCTACAAAACAAGCTGTCAGGAACACGGGTCAGCCAGCGCTTCCTTGCCGGACAAGTGAACTTCTGTACTCTAATGCCGATGCGTTCGATCCCATTTAGAACCGTGTGTCTACTGGGTATGAACGATGGTGTGTACCCGCGCTCAATGCCACCAGAAGGTTTTGACTTAATGACAGGGCGCACTAAACCGGGCGACCGTTCACGTCGAGACGATGACCGTTACCTATTCTTAGAAGCCGTGCTGTCTGCACAGCAAAGTTTGTACATCAGTTACGTTGGGCGTTCTATCCAAGATAACACTGAGCGCGTGCCGTCTGTTCTGGTGTCTGAATTGATGGAGTATTGCCATCAGAACTATTGCCTAGAGGGCGATCAAGATCAACCTGTTGATGACTCCGGAGATAAACTACTCAACGAGTTAGTGAATATGCATGCCATGGTGCCATTTAGCCCAAGTGCATTCCAAGGTTCTCATTCAAGCTATGCCAAAGAGTGGATTCCAGCGGCGTTGACCCAAAGCAACCAATCACAAGGTCATGCGCGTGGCGAGTTTAACCGCGCATTGGATGATTACTTACTCGGTGCAACCTTCCCAATCGAGTTGGATTTGGTGGAATTACAACGCTTCTGGCGTTTGCCGGTACAGTATTTCTTTAACCGCCGTTTAAAAGTGATGTTCGAGCCGCCATTGCCTGTGATGGAAGATGATGAGCCATTCGTATTAGGTGGTCTAGAAAGCTATCAAATGCGTGATGAGCTACTGGAAACCTTGCTTGAAACCGCCATTACTCAACCATCGGTAAAAGCAGACGTGCTCAAGCACTTTATGAGTGAGCAACGCGCGCAAGGCAAATTACCGGTTGGTGCATTTGGTGATATCGAGTTTGAGACCAACCGCGTGCAAGCGGAAGAGCTGGTGGATAAGTTGGCGTTTTTATCTGGTGCTCCGCAAGACGATTTAGAAATCGATCTTACCTTCGATGTGCTTGGTGAAGGAAAAAACATCCGTCTAACTGGTTGGCTAACTCAGTGCTATCAGTCCGGTTTGATTCGCTACCGCAGCGGTAAAATTCGTGCGCAGGATTACCTTGCTGCATGGATTGATCATCTTGCTATGTCTGCCTCTGGTCAGCCTAGAAAGACCCACGTTATCGGTTATGACCGCAAGGAAGGCGCGGTGCATTTAGTTTACCCAGCAATGGCAGACGCTGCGCAAGCGAAACAACTACTTGCTGAATTAGTACGTCTGTTTTTTGAAGGCATGACCAAGCCATTACCATACTTCCCGAAAACAGCACTGGCGTGTGTTGAGGCGGGCTTTAGTCGTGGCCACTGGGCTGATGACGAAGAGAAATCGCTGAAGAAAATGGCGGATGCATTCAATGATGGCTATATGAGTCCAGGTGAGGGAAATAACGCGTATATTTCGCGTATTTGGTCTACTTGGAATGACGAGCTTGCAGCAGAAGTTCGCATGCTGACCGCATTGGTTCTTCAAGGCGCAAGACTGGCGGCGATGGATGCCGATGATGAAAAGTAAGTTGGATTATTTAGATAAAGAAGAGAGTAGGGTGGCCGCCAGAAAATCATTATTTTTTGTAGGGCGTTCGCTGTACGGCCACAAGGTCAGAGGGACCATGATTCGTTTGAGTGTTTAGCCTGATCATTTATCAATACGTTAAAGTGATTGCTCTGTTATCAGTACTCATCTCGTGACGCGCATACTAGCGGTTGAAGATCAGGATAACCGTGAGTGAGATCCCACTAACCTTTAAATATTCCAACTTGTTAGACATATAAATAGAATTTTTAACGACAGATCACAGTTCGGTCAGTCGATAATCCGGAGAGATTCAGCGTTATGGCGCAAATGTCAGTTCCAACTCCACTGCAAACCATGACTTTTCCGCTGCATGGTGCAAGGCTAATTGAAGCATCGGCAGGTACAGGTAAAACCTTTACGATCGCGGGTTTGTATCTGCGACTTCTACTAGGGCATGGCACTGCCAATACCAAACATCGCGTGCCGTTGACCGTGGATCAAATTCTGGTCGTGACCTTTACCGAAGCTGCAACGGCGGAGCTGCGTGATCGTATTCGTGCGCGTATTCACGACGCGAGGATCGCATTCGCTCGCGGGAAAAGCTCAGATCCTGTGATTCAACCTTTGTTGGGAGAAATCGAGGATCATAAGCAAGCCGCTGAGATCCTCTTGCAAGCGGAACGCCAAATGGATGAAGCCGCGGTGTACACCATTCACGGTTTCTGCCAACGCATGCTGACGCAAAACGCATTCGAATCCGGTAGTCGCTTCAACAATGAGTTTGTGACAGACGAAAGCCATCTCAAAGCGCAAGTGGTTGCCGATTACTGGCGTCGTAATTTCTATCCTCTGCCATTCGCTTTGGCTGGAGAAGTGCGTCAACTATGGGGCTCGCCATCGGATCTGTTGTATGACATCAGCAACTACCTCACAGGCGCGCCGCTAAGTCTCTCTGTTCCAGCAATGCAAGGTAGCCTTGCCGATTTGCATGAGCAAAACTTAAAGCAAATTGATGCTTTGAAAGGCCATTGGCGTGATAGCCAAGATGATTTCCTCGCACTGATTTCTGATTCCGACGTCAACAAGCGCAGCTACACCAAAAAGTCTCTACCGACTTGGTTAGAAGCGGTCAACGTATGGGCTTCGACAGAAACCACGGGCTATGACTATCCAGATAAGCTGGAGAAGTTCGCCCAGAATGTGTTACTTGAGAAAACCCCGAAAGGCACTGCACCACAACACCCCGTGTTTGAGGCGATAGAAGCCTTCATTGCCAACCCAATCAGCTTAAAAGCGCCATTGTTAGCTCATGCGATTGAGCATTGTCGCGTGATGCTGGCAAAAGCAAAAAATCAGAAACAATGGTTGTCATTCGATGACTTGCTGACTCAGCTTTCTGCCTCGATTGATACCGATGAAACCGCACTACTGACAGAGCGCATTCGCACGCTTTATCCGGTTGCGATGATCGATGAATTCCAAGATACCGACCCACTGCAATACAGCATTTTCAGTCGCATTTATTTGGATAATCCTGAGTGCGGTTTGTTTATGATCGGTGACCCGAAACAGGCGATTTACGGTTTCCGTGGAGCGGACATCTTCACTTACATCAAGGCTCGTAACCAAGTTAGTGCTCACTACACGCTTGGCACCAACTGGCGATCAAGTGCCGATATGGTATTGGCAGTGAACCAGATTTTTGCTCTGCCAGATAGCCCGTTTATTTATGACTCCGACATTCCATTCCATTCAGTGGATTACAGCCCAAGTGCAGACAAACGTGTTTGGACCATGGGTGGTCAAAAGCAGCCTGCACTGACTTATTGGCTGCAAGAAGCGGAAGATAAACCTCTGCCAAAAGGTGAATACCTGACCGCTATGGCTGAGGCGACAGCAAGCCAAATTCAAACCATTTTGACCGCAGCGCAACAAGGTCAAGCCTGTCTGGTTAATGGCGAAAAGCAGAAGCCAGTTAAAGCGGGCGACATTGCAGTGTTGGTGCGAACGGGTAGCGAAGGTCGCATGGTCAAACAGGCGTTAGCCGACCAAGGCATTGCCAGCGTGTACCTTTCTAACCGCGATAGCGTGTTTACCAGTTCCGTTGCACAAGATCTACAGCGTTTGCTGCAAGCGGTGTTAACGCCAGAAAACGACAGAGCATTACGCGCCAGTCTAGCATCAGAATTGTTCGCTCTTGATGCAGCCAGCTTAGACGCCCTCAACAACGATGAAACCGTGTGGGAAAATGCGGTTAACGAGTTCAAAGAATACCGTAAGCTTTGGGTGCAACGTGGTGTGCTACCTATGCTGCGTGCAGTGATCAGTAAGCGTCATATTGCTGAGCGTCTACTAGAAGAAGGGACGAGCTCACAAAGCGAAAACGGTGAGCGAGTGCTTACCGATCTGATGCACATTGGTGAATTATTGCAGCAAGCAAGTAACGAATTAGACAGCGACCACGGCTTGCTACGTTGGTTAGCGCAATCCATCAGCGATGCAGAGCACGGGTTGGGTGGCCGCGATGGCCAAATTCAGCGTTTGGAATCAGAGCGTAACTTGGTGCAAATCGTTACCATTCACAAATCCAAAGGTCTGGAATATGACTTGGTCTTCCTGCCATTTGTGTTTGGCTACCGAGAAGCGAGTGAGGCCAAATACTACGACGCTGAGAACGATCGCACCGTACTTGATATCACGGGTAACGATGCGTCGTTAAAACAGGCAGATAAAGAACGCCTTGCTGAAGACTTACGCCTTATCTATGTAGCGTTAACGCGTGCCGTGTATGCCTGCTTTATTGGTGCTTCACCGCTGCGCAATGGTCGCTCAACCAAAGAGCCAACCGGCGTGCATCACAGTGCGATTGGTTACTTGGTGCAAAATGGTCAAGAGGGTGGCATCAACGACCTGTTTGTTGGGTTGAAGAAGCAACAAGAGAGTTTCGATAACGTGGTGATTTGTGATCCTCCAAAGCAACACGACGAGATGTATGCTGCGGAGCAAACCGAGTTAGAAGCGTTGACAGCTAAAGAGCTGAAAACCCCAATTGATAGAAACTGGCGAATCACCAGTTACTCGGGCTTGGTTAAACAAGGTTCTCATCATGCTGAGCATGACGCGACGATTGAAATTACCGGCTTTGATATCGATTCTTCAGAAGAGCAAGATGAGGCGGAATTGGTTGAGCCAGAACGCTCTATCTTCAACTTCCCGCGTGGCGCACGTCCGGGTACTTTTCTGCACAGCTTATTTGAGGAAATTGAGTTTACTCAACCCGCGACAACGGAAGAGAACACCCAAATCATCCTCGGCTTGATGGAAAGTGAGCAGCTTGATGAAGAGTGGCTACCAATCCTGCAACAGTTGATTGATAACGTGCTGGCAACGCCTTTGGATAGCAAAGCACTGCTGCTCAATCAAAAAGGCCCCGCACAACGTTTGGTTGAGATGGAATTCTTACTGCCGATTGAAGTGCTATCTGCACCAGCATTGAATCGTGTGATTCAACGTCATGATCCGCTGTCTGCTAAAGCTGGCGACCTGGGTTTCCAAACCGTGCAAGGCATGTTGAAAGGCTTTATTGACTTGGTGTTTGAGCACCAAGGTAAATACTACGTCCTCGACTGGAAATCGAACCACTTAGGCGATGATGTGTTCCATTATCATGGCGATGCGTTGAAGTCGGCGATGGCGGATCATCGCTACGATCTGCAATACCAAATCTACGCCTTGGCGCTGCATCGTTTCTTACGCAGCAGATTGCCAAATTATGATTATGAACAGCACTTTGGTGGTGTTTATTACCTGTTCTTGCGTGGTATGGATGGGCAGAGTGATCACGGTATTTTTTCTGCCAAGCCAACTTTCGAATTTTTACAAGAAATGGATCACTTGATTGATGGTCAGGCACCTGACACACGATCCAGTGAATCGGGTCAGATGGAGTTAATTTGATGAAAACCAATGATCTTCTTTCTGAGCAAAGCAGCCCTGTGGCAACACGAGATCTAGCGGCAACGCCAGATCTATTGGCAACGTTAGAATCGCTAGCAAATAAAGGGGCGATTCGCCAATTGGATTTCCAGTTCGCGCGCTTTATCTATTCGCAAGTTGAGCAACAAGAGAACAGCCAAGAACTGGCATTTATTGCTGGTGTGGTCAGCAGTGAATTAGGCAAAGGACACATCTGTTTGCTTCTGTTTGATGGCCAAGGGCAACCAGTAGATCTTGCCAGTAAGCTCGGTCTGTTTGGGGAGTCTGCGTTAGCGCTTAATACTCAACTGCAGGGCGTCAATTGGTTGGAGCTTCTGCAAGCGTCGCCTTTGGTTGGTGCTCAAGGTGAAGCCTTGCCAATGATGTTTGATGGTGAGCGTCTCTACTTGCATCGTTACTGGCACTATGAAGTGACGTTGGCGGACAAGCTCAATCAACTCAGTGCAGCTGTAAACCTTCAGCCTCAAGATTTTACACGTTTGTCTGAGTTGCTTAACCATTTATTCGCTCGTCAGTACCACTTTCTGTTCAATGCATTAGCCAAAGTGGTAGAGGCAGGAACCAGCAACCAAGTGTTACCTCAGCAGCTAGTCTGTGACCATTTGGATGTGGTTACCGTAGACAGCCTCGATTGGGCGGCCATTGATACGGCAGTCAACCAAGCGAAACAAGTTCACGATCTACAAGTGCTGGACAAGCTTGTACCATTATCGGCTTGTGTTAACTGGCAGAAGGTCGCGGCAGCGGTAGCACTGACGCGTCGTTTTGCGGTGATTTCCGGTGGTCCGGGTACGGGTAAAACTACTACGGTAACCAAACTGCTTGCCGCATTGATTGAGCAAGCAGGACAAGAGAAAAACCTCACCATCAAGCTGGTGGCGCCAACAGGTAAAGCCGCAGCACGTTTGACGGAGTCTATTGGTAAAGCGATTCAAGAGTTGCCAGTGGAGCCTGAGCTTAAAGCGAAAATTCCAACCGAGTCGAGCACTTTGCATCGCCTGTTGGGCGCGATCCCGAACAGTGCAGAGTTTCGTCACAATAAGCAAAATCCGCTGCACCTCGATATTTTAGTAGTGGATGAAGCCTCTATGGTCGATCTGCCGATGATGTACAAAGTCGTCGATTCGCTACCAAAGCATGCGCGTTTGATTCTACTGGGAGATAAAGACCAGTTGGCATCGGTAGAAGCTGGTGCGGTGCTAGGTGATATCTGTTCGTTCCATGCATTTGGCTTTGGCAAAGAGCAGGCGTCTGCGGTCGCGAAGTTGACAGGCTTTGACACTTTGGCGTACAGCACCAATAGTAATGCTTCGATTGCCGATAGCTTATGTATGCTGCAAAAGAGTTACCGATTCGATGCTCGCTCTGGTATCGGCCAGCTAGCAAAAGCGGTCAACGCTGGCTCAGCTGCAAAAGTAGACGACGTTTGGAGTCGTGATTTTGCTGATATCGAGCATTTCGCACTGAGTAGTCAAAATTACAATCAGATGATGCAGACTTTGGTTGCCGAATATGGTCGTTATTTAAAACGCATCGGACAGCAAGAGATTGACCAGAAGACTGGGGAACCAGAAACGCTGACCCACAAAGCCAAAGCTGTGCTGGATACTTTTAATCAATGCCGCTTGTTGTGTGCTATTCGTGAAGGTGATTTTGGTGTGACAGGTTTAAACCAACGTATTGAAAAAGCACTAGCAGCACGTAAGCTGATTCAAACCCAAGATGAACTTTGGTATCACGGCAGGCCAGTGATGGTCACGCGTAACGATCATGGCTTGGGATTGTATAACGGTGATATCGGCATTTGCATGCGAGATGACAGCGAAGGCGAACCGCGTCTCAAAGTGTTCTTCGAACTGCCAGACGGCAGCGTGAAGTCGGTGCTGCCAAGCCGAGTCCCTGAGCATGAAACCGCATATGCGATGACCATTCATAAATCACAGGGCAGTGAGTTTGAATACACGCTAATGATTTTGCCGCCAGATTTCAGTCCAATCCTCACTCGCGAGCTGATCTACACAGGTATTACTCGTGCAAAGAAACGCCTTGCGATGTACGCCGAGATGAATGTTCTCAAGCGTGGTATTAAAGTAAAAACTACTCGAGCGAGTGGGTTGGTTGAGCGAGTTAGAAATTGAGTTTACTCATTCAAAAATGAGAAGTTTTCATGAGCTGAATATGTTTTTATGTGGCGGGTCGTAATCCCGCCATTTTTATGTCTGCAAGTCTTATTCAAAATTGAAGTGTTGGAATTCTTGGCGATATCATTTTATGCACTTTAGTGCATTATGAGGCTTTCCATGAATACAACTCACTTCAATAGCGTTAATCGATACACTTCGGTCTATAGCGTAAAACCAGGCGATACCTTATCAAAAATAATACTCAAGTTTTATCAAGTCAGATATGGAAGTAATGAATATAAAGCTGCACTTCAGCAAATTACCTCAGATAACCCTCAAGTCAATGACCCCGATAAGATAAAGATTGGACAATCGCTCATTCTAAGAAAGTTAGATACTCAAACTAGTGTTGAAAGTCGACCTATTAGTGCAAATGCCCAAACTCTCTCTGAAGCAGACCAAAAACAGTTTGATTCTACAGTTAAAGCATTATCTATACCTGAGCGAGAAGCTTTTTGGGCGCTGTCTTGGTTAGATGATAACTGGGGACCTGCAAGTGCTGGAATAGGTGCTAGTTTTGCTTCAATGGGATTTTTGTTAGGGAGTGAATCCAAAGGGAACATATCAGAACTCAAAAAGCTCGATGGACTTTATCAAGACTATAAAGCCGGTAGATTAACAAAAGGTCAGTATGACTATCGCAGAAGAAAGCTGTTGGAGACGGTCGCAAAAAATCTAGGTCCCACAGAAAAGCTCTTCTTTAACGGTCAGAAAGCACGAGAATCAATGAGGATTTCAAGGAGGGGTGGAGTTCCAGCAACATCTGCTATAAAGAAAAATACAGACAAACTTGCTAAGTTGTCAAAAGCGGCTGCTAAAGGTGGCACAGTTCTTACTGCTGTGAATCTTGGGTTGGCTTGTAACCAAATAGCGCGTGCGAAAACTGATGTGGAGAAAAATGAAATATTACTAGATACCGCGGTAAGCACTGTGGTTGGTCTAGCTGGAGGTGCTGTTATATCGCTAGTCGTACTGGCGACTCCGGTTGGTTGGATTGGTGCCCTTGCGTTAGGTGTTACATCTGGTATTGCGAGTTACGCTTCCGGCAAAGTTGTCGCTAATGTATATAAAGAACTATATAGCGATGTCGACTTGGTCAAGAAAACTAGGGTTGGAGAAGTATGCAGTTATTAGAGTTATCTTTTATTGCATTTTTTATCGCAGGTGGTTTGCTAGTCTTTTGGTATCTAGTTGTAGGCATATTTCTGATATACGTTACACCAGATCAGGTTAAAGAATACGCTTACACAGGTAAGCACTATACAGCGGTAGAGCTGGCTTTGGTTTCTGGCTTCCATTTTGGAGCCTTGATACATGGCCTTGCATTGCTTGCTGCCATCGCGTTTCCTCGACTTGTTCGAAAAAGAGGACTGAGCGATGTACGCAGTATAAGTCCTCAATGGCTGATTAAAGTTAGCTTGGTTTATTGGTTGATACTGCTAATCATTCTATTCGTTATATTCTCGACGTTATTAATTATGGCCTTTTATTGAACATACATACAAAAAGACCGAGCGCGATGCTCGGTCTTTTTTAATTTTGTGTAAACGCATTGGTAAATGACACGCTGCGAATTTTGTACTGCTGTTGGTAAGCCAAGATAAAATCTTTAATGGCGTCATTGACGGGGAATACGCAATGGACGTCTAGCCCTTCCAGAAAATGGTTATCCGCCATATCCCAGAAGCTTTGAAGTGAGTTACAAATAATGGTTTTCATAACAGTGCTCATCTTATTCATTGTAAGAGTAACAACTGTCCTTGATGCGTCATGCAAAGCAGCTAAGCTTGCTCCGCACTTTAGGGTGATAGTTATTCACCTAGATCCATTTGTCGATTGTTTGAAATACGACCGTTTGTTGCGCAGAGTATAACCAACAGCATGTATATTGAAAAGGTTAAATTGCGACCAATGTCAATGTAAAGCTTTGCATAATTATTTAGTCGTAGAACGTACTGAGTTTCGTTCCTCCCTATAGGTCTAACGCGAGGATTTTCGACTTACGCTGGAAGTTGTACAGCCCTTGCTTTGCCCCAGGTAGATAATCGACGCTCACCTCATAGAAACCTTGTTCTCTAAACCAATGCAGACTGTGTGTCGTCAGGACAAAAATCTGATTGATACCGTCTGACTTAGAGCGGTGCTTCATGTAATTGAGTAGCAATAATCCACGATTACCGTCGCGATAGTCTGGATGGATCGCCACGCAAGCCATCTCCGCTTTTTGCTCCTCAATATATGGGTACAAAGCCGCGCAACCGATGATCAGACCATCTTTCTCGATGATGGTGAATTTATTAATTTCTTGCTCAAGTTGTTCGCGAGAACGCCTTACTAGCACGCCTTGCTCTTCTAATGGGCGAATTAGATCTAAAATACCGCCAATATCGTCGATGTCCGCTTCACGTACCTGTTCGGCACTGGCCATCACTACTTGTGTACCGATACCATCGAAAGAGAACAATTCTTGGATGAGTGCGCCATCCACTTTGTAGCTGATAAGGTGGCTTCGTGGCACTCCTGCACGGCAAGCTGCAATAGAGCCTTTAAGAAAACGTAATGTACCGGAGTTATAGTCGGTGTCTGGTGCGGTGTTCTCAGTAAGCTTCTTAATGACATGCTCTGCTTCGATAGGAAACAGTTCAGCGACGGCGTTACCGTTATCGTCAATCACACCTTGTTCTGAGCAGAAGCCAATCAGTTTGTCGGCTCCAAGCTTTATCGCCAACTGGGTGGCCACTTCTTCTGAAAGCAGATTGAAGCATTCGCCTGTGACTGAGCTGGCAATTGGGCCAAGTAACACAATGGAACCTTGATCGAGTGTGCGATGGATAGCATCAGTATCGATTCGACGAATGCGGCCGCTGTGACAATAGTCGACGCCATCATCAACACCGAGCGGTTGAGCAATGACAAAGTTGCCGCTCACGACGTTTAGTTGAGTACCTGCCATTGGCGTATTATTTAGACTCATAGATAAGCGTGCAGTAATGGCCAGTTGAAGCTGCCCTGCGGCTTGCATAACTACTGAAAGGACTGCTTCATCTGTGATACGAACGTTTTTGTGGTATGGCGTGGTAAGGTCCTGTTTCTCCAGTAGTTGATTGATCTGAGGTCTAGCTCCATACACCACAACCACTTTAATGCCCAAGCTATGCATTAAAGCAATGTCGTTGATAATGTTGCCAAAGTTTTTATCAGCAACCGCTTCGCCCCCAAGCATCAATACCATGGTTTTTCCACGGTGTGCATTCACATAGGGTGTGGATTGACGGAATCCTTTAACCAGAGCAGTACTACGAATTTTCACTACAGCCATTCCTTGTGTTTATTTATGCTTTAATATTGTCTTCTTATTCAATTGTTGGCAAGCCAATTTTTTGGAATAAAGCACAAACATCGTGAGCGTGGTGCTTGGTTGTGTTTGGTCGATGGGGGTACAATGCATGGGTCTAGTTCAACCACGTGAGCCTCATGTCTTCAGTTGTAAATAAGAATGCTGCGATCGCTGCTCAAACCGAGCAAAACTCCTCAACCAAATCGACACTTCGAAAGTGGGTCGAACGTTCACTTATGCTGACGGCGCTCATTGGTACTTTTGCCGTTTTGATGATGTACAGTGATTTGATTACGCGCTATATCAATCCACCAGTTTCTAGGTCAGTGATTTATGGAAAATGGGTCGAGCAAGATGTTGCTCCCTATGCTCGAGAAGAGTTTGTTCTGAGTGAGAGAGGAGTAACGGTACGCGGATCAACTGTTGCGACGGACTTTAAGTTTGATGGTGATACGTTGTCATATAAAGTGGGCTCTACGGTACGCACATTTGAGTTTACAGATCAGCACTACGCTGAGATAAAACTGGACTCAAATGCTCATTACCTTCCCGTGTTTCGTCTGGAAGGTCATTCTAATTTAGCGGTTCGCTAACCCCTGTTTCTCAAAGCGTGATTCGTTGCGTGTGGCAGGGGATCGCGTTTTGTCACATCTTTATGTTCTTGCGACTTTTCACAAACATTTTCCGGACAATCGTTTGATTCCATTGCTGTTATTATCCTCAACCCAGTTTAAATGGATAAATTGGCAGCGAACCAAGTCTTTGCCTTAACGCTGATACACTTTGTCGCAGCTTTTCAATTGCGTCGTTTGCATTTGTTTGCCATCCTTTTGCTATCTTCTTTTACGGAAAAAACACGTGTTTAAAAAACTCCTTCCTATTGTCTCTTTAAGTCTGCTATTCGGTTGTGCGGCTGAGCCAGAACAAAACCTACTTGCCAAGCAAGATTATGATGGCGAGTTTTCGCATATTTTGAATAAAGCCGATGTCGTTGAATCGAACAAGCCACAAGATTTCACAGAGTTCAACAAACAAGCAGAACAGGTTGTGATTAAGTCGCCTTCAATGGCAAAAATGTACCAGCCACTTTACGAGAAGTTGAGTGAATGGGCATTGCAGAGTGGTGATACGACTGCGCTCAGTGCTTACGGCATTCAAGCCGCGCAGCTTGGTGGCGGTGACAAGAAGGGTAACGTGTTGTTCACCGGTTACTTCTCACCAGTGATGGAATTGCGTCACGAACCAAACGAAACGTTTAAATACCCGGTGTATGGCAAGCCGGTTTGCAGCTCAAACTGTCCGACACGTGCCGAGATCTATAACGGTGCGCTAGAGGGACAAGGTCTCGAGCTTGGCTATGCACCTAATATGATTGACCCGTTTATGATGGAAGTGCAGGGCAGCGGCTTTGTTCATTTTGAAGATGACGATACGCTGGAATACTTCGCTTACGCAGGCAAGAACAACAAAGCGTACGTGAGTATTGGTCGAATTCTAATTGAGCGTGGTGAAGTGCCACGTGAAGAGATGTCACTTAAAGCTATCAAAGATTGGGTAATGAAGAATGATGAAGCAACGGTTCGCGAGTTGTTAGAGCAGAACCCTTCTTATGTCTTCTTTGCGCCACAAGCCGACGCACCAGTAACGGGCTCTGCGGGCATTCCTTTACTGCCAATGGCATCGGTAGCAGGCGATCGTTCGATTCTGCCTATGGGTACGCCAATTTTGGCGGAAGTGCCGCTACTTAATAAAGATGGTACATGGAGTGGAGCACACCAGCTTCGTCTTCTTATTGTGTTAGACACTGGCGGTGCGGTGAAACAAAACCATCTTGACCTATACCATGGTATGGGACCACGCGCGGGTACAGATGCGGGTCACTACAAGCACTTTGGTCGAGTATGGAAGTTGGGCTTAGAAAACACGCCAACGCAAGCACCTTGGGCTTTGCCGCCAGAGAAGTTACAATAAGCGCCTAGCGAGAGGAATCGCCTCTCATCATCTAGACATTTCCTCAAAGAGTGCGTATAAATCGCACTCTTTGTTTTTCTATCGATCATCTGGAACTTCAATATGCGTGAACTCGATACTCCGGCATCTGACAGCTACAACCAACGTTTTGGTGGCACTCGTCGTCTCTACGGCAACAGCGAAGTAGAAATTCTTCGTGCTGCACACGTGTGTGTGATTGGTATTGGTGGCGTAGGTTCTTGGGCGGTAGAAGCGCTGGCACGTACTGGTATTGGTGAGCTGACGCTGATTGATATGGATGACGTGTGTGTGACTAACATTAACCGTCAAATCCACGCGATGACTGGCACGGTTGGTCAAAGCAAAATTGAAGTGATGGCAGAGCGCGTTAAGCTGATTAACCCTGAGTGTAAGGTCAATCTGATTGACGATTTCATCACGTCAGATAACCAGCACGAGTACTTGAGCAAAGAGTTCGATTACGTATTGGATGCGATAGATAGCGTAAAAGCAAAAGCGTCTCTTCTGGCTTACTGTCGTAGCAACAAGATCAAAGTGATCACAACCGGCGGTGCTGGTGGTCAAATCGATCCAACTCAAATCATGGTGGCGGATCTGACCAAGACTATCCAAGATCCACTGGCTAAAAAGATCAAAGATACATTGCGTCGTCATCATAACTTCCCGAAAAATCCAGCGCGTAAGTTTGGTATTGATTGTGTTTTTTCTACGGAGCAATTGAAGTACCCACAAGCCGATGGTTCAGTATGTGGCGTGAAATCGACAGCAGAAGGCCCAAAACGTATGGACTGTGCGAGTGGTTTTGGTGCGGCGACGGTCGTAACAGCAACGTTCGGTTTTGTTGCGGTATCACGCATCGTTGAAAAGCTGATTCAAAAGCATAAGAAGTAGTTCAAAGAAGAGAGCGCACCAATGACTGATTTTCCTGTCTCGCCGTTTGGCACTGACATCACCAGTGAAGACATCGCCGCAACCATGCAGCAATTTAAAGGTTGGGAAGACCGCTACCGTCAGGTGATTCAATGGGGTAAAAAGCTGCCTCAAATGCCTGAAGAGCTTAAATCAGAGCAAGTTACGGTATCTGGTTGTGAGAGCCTAGTGTGGCTGGTGAGCAAAGAGCAAGAAGGCGTATGGCACTTCTGTGCTGATTCTGACGCGCGCATCGTTCGTGGTCTGATTGCCTTGGTGATGGCGGCTTACGACGGTAAAACGGCAGAGCAAATACAAGCGTTTGATATTGACGCTTACTTTGAAAAACTGGGCTTAATTGCTCACCTAAGCCCATCGCGTGGCAATGGTTTGAAAGCGATTGTTGAGCAGATAAAAACACAGGCTCTGTAATAGCGATTAGTTAACACTGCGCAAAGAACAGAATAAAGAAAAGGGTTGAAGCCAAACGGTTTCAACCCTTTTTCTATAAATCTATAGTGGTATTTTTATTGTTAAAGCATATCGACCGCTTTCTCGACGGCAGCAATCAGCTTCTCAACATCTTCTAACGTATTGTAGATACCAAAAGAAACACGCACCGTGCCTTTAACCCTGAGCGCATCCATCAGAGGGTGAGCACAGTGATGCCCTGCACGAACAGCGATACCTTGTTGATCAAGCAGTGTAGCAATATCTTGGTGGTGAACGCCGTCCATCACAAAAGTAAGCACTGAAGCGTTCGGCTGATAACCGAGGATTTGAATGTCGTCGAGCTGAGTCAGTGCTTGGTAAGCTTTGTCCTGCAGATAATGCAGATGTGCCTCTACTTCGGTTTGGTTAAAGCCTTGGTACCAATCGATGGCTTTCGCTAGGGCAATTGCGCCGGCGACGTTCGGTGTACCCGCTTCAAACTTACCCGGCAAGGCAGAGAAGGTGGTTTTCTCGAACGAGACTCTTTCAACCATTTTGCCGCCGCCGTGCCATGGTGGCATCGCTTCTAAAAGTTCAAGCTTGCCATACAGAACGCCAATCCCAGCGGGTGCATACAGCTTGTGGCCAGAGAAGACATAAAAGTCGACATCGAGCTCTGCCAAGTTCAACGGTTCATGAACAATACCTTGTGCACCATCGACAACAACAACAGCGCCTACCGCATGTGCCATGGCGATGATTTTCTCGATAGGTTGACGAGAGCCTGTCACATTGGTGATTTGTGCGCATGCTACGATTTTACAGCGCTCCGACAACAGTGCTTCAAATGCATTGATGTCGAATTGGCAATCGGAGGTCATCGGAACTTTAACGATTTTCGCGCCCGTTTGCTCCGCGACAATTTGCCAAGGCACGATGTTCGCGTGGTGTTCCATTTCACTGATCAGGATTTCATTACCTGCTTGGAGTGTGCTGCGAGCATAAGTTTGTGCGATTAGGTTTAGTGCTTCGGTTGCGCCTCTAGTCCAAATGATTTCTTTTGAACTGCTTGCTCCTATGAACTTCGCAACGGTTTCACGAGCCGCTTCAAATTGACTGGTCGCGTTGGCTGTTAAGCTGTGACTGCCACGGTGCACGTTAGCATTTTGTGCACTGTAGTAACGGCTAATCACATCGATCACGCACTGTGGCTTTTGTGTTGTTGCTGCGCTATCAAGGTAAACCAAAGGCGATTGGTTGACGTCTTGATTTAGGGCGGGGAACTGTTCGCGTACAGCGTTTACGTCAAACATTATTCGTCACCGAACTCGTGATAATGCAGTGTTGGGATTGTGACTAACGGCTCTGCGACCATCCACCCATGCTCTTTACCAGAAAGTTTGATAATGATTTCCATCGCGAACTCAAGTGCGGTTCCTGGTCCCTGACTTGTCAGTAGGTTGTGATTCACATCCATGGTGACACGTTTAGCTCGCCATTTGTCTTCAGGAATATGAGATTGGAAGCTTGGATGGCATGTCATCAAGGCCTCAGGGTAAAGGTTGTGGTGTTGCAAAACCAAAGCAGGAGCTGCACAAATTGCCGCAACCAGCTTACCTTCGTACATGTGCTGTTTCAGGATCTCAATCATGATGGTGCTATCACGGAAGGTTTCTGCGCCTCCAACGCCACCAGACAGAACAATCGCATCAAACTCGTCATCGGCAATATCAACCAGCTTGCAATCCGCGGTAAGTGTCACGCCTCGAGACGCTTTCATAGTCAGTGCACCATCGAAATCTGCGCTTGCGACCGTTACGTCATAGCCCGCACGAACCATCATATCGATAACGGTTACCGCTTCCATTTCCTCTGTGCCCGGAGCGATAGGTACTAAGATCTTTTTGTTCATTGTTCTGTCCAGCTTTGTTCAATCTGTTTGATGTGTTGATAGAGTTTTGCGTTCTCTGGCGTACTAATTTGGTGTTTTTCGGCAGCTTGCAGCAAATAACCAGTAATAAAGTCTATCTCGGTACGACGTTGGTGAAGGACATCTTGTCTCATAGAAGAATAGTTTGCAGCTGTAGCGTTAACCACCTGCATAATTGTGGCATGTAAAGAGTCAAAATCGATCTTTATCTCTTCTTTGTTCATGACTGCTACCAACTCATAAGTGATGCTTTTTAATGTCACTGCAAACTCAGGAGCAGCGAGATCACCATTTTTGCATTGATGGATGGCTGTCAGTTGGTTGATAGCACAGTTGATCGCGAGTTTAGTCCACAAGGCAGCGTTGATGTTTGGGTTCCAATTTACCTCGGGCAAAGCGTGGTTCATCACATCTGCTAAGAAGTCACATTGAGCACCTTTAGCATTAAAACCACCCAGTTGAGTATTCCCCAGACCAGTGTGAAGAACCTGCTCTTTACTTGGTTTGTAAGCACCGTGTGTTGTTGTGGCAACGATTAATGGGTTATCAGGCAGTTTTACTTCCAGTAGCGGTGCAGTGCCCATTCCGTTGTGCATCAACACCATGATGGTGTCGGTGCTGATATACGGAAGAAGAGGCTCAATCGCGGTTTCCACTTGCCATGCTTTTACTGTCACAACAATCAGATCTGCACTTTGAACAGAAGAGATGTGTTGATTAGAAAAACTGATTGCTGGATGGTCATCAAGTTGGAGCAATTGCTCGCTGTTTGAGCTTCTTCCCCATAGGGAGACATTGTGCCCAGCAAGTTTGAATTTAGTCGCCCAAAGTGAGCCAACGGCTCCTGGACCTAAGATGAGAATATTCACCAAACGCTCTCATTAAAAAGGTTTGCTGCAAGGATAATGAGGGAAAAAAGGAAAGCAAATAAAAATGGCGCCAAGAGGCGCCATTTTTGGGGAACTTATCGGTTCTATTAGAACTTGTAAGTTACAGCAACGTAGTGTGCTACGCCTGAAGAGTCAACAGTTTGAGTCCATGGTAGTGCTTTACCATCTTCAAAGCCGTATACGTCTTTGTATAGTTTCAGGCCGTAACCAACTGCGAAACGATCAGAGTGCCAGTAGATACCGTTAAACATAGCACCGCCGTTTGACGTGTTAGTGTTGAACTTGTTGCCTTCTTTGTCTTCCATACCAAATTGGTAATCGATGTAACCTTGGTAAGAAATGAATGAACCGTTCTCGAAGAAGTAGAATGGTTTGAACCAGTTAGTCGAGATTTGGAAACCGTTCCAATCTTTGTTGTTGCCGTAGTATGAACCGTATAGGTTTAGGCCTACTTTACCCAACCAAGGAACCATTACGTCAGAACCTAGACCGATTTTTTGGTTGTTTACGCCAGAGTTACCACCCCATTCCATAAGAGTTGCAACGTATAGCTCTTGAACTGGACCGAAAGACAGGTCTTTACCAGTTAGTGCGTCCAGAGACATACGTGGAGCGAACTTCATGAAGATTTTTTCTGCGCCAGCTTTGTCGCTGCCTGGGTCAGAAGCTAGGTTGAATACGTCAACGTAACCGTATAGGTCGAAGATACCAGAGCGACCGCCGAATTCCATCTCTAGGTAATCGTGGCTAGATTCTGGACCTGCACCTTTCTCATCGAATGCACCCATTAGGTTGAATTGCATCCACTTGTAATCGTTCTTGTGGATGTCGCCATCTGAGTAGTCAGCAGCCATAACTGGAGCTGAAGTAGCCGCTAGAAGGCTAAGAGCTAAAAGTGATTTACGCATAAGGGGACTCTCTATGTTTGTAATGATTCAGAACACGCAATCTGTGCTGCGCTTTCCAATTGGCGGGAATAATAGCGATAAAAATCCCAAATGAAAGTGATAAAGGATGCAAAAATGAAGGTTTTTCGTGAGGTTTGTCACGAAACAAGTTTATTTCACGGAACCTTTTGCTTGTTGCATTGATTTGCAATAAATATGTGACGAATGTCCTTTTCGTAATCGTTTTTATGACTTTTTAAGCCAGTCGATTAACCAACACAAATCGTTAGTGATCTGACTAATAGGCCATTCGTATCAAATGATGAACCAAAGAGGACGTTTGAATGAAAGAAGTCATGTTATTCCCATTAACCTCAGTCGTTTTACCAGAAGGCAAAATGAATCTGCGTATTTTTGAACCTAGATACAAACGCATGGTGAAAGAATGCAGCCTCCAAGATTCAGGTTTTGGCGTTTGTCTCGTTGGTAACGACGTCGATCCGAAAGCTGTGGGAAACGTGTCATCCATCGGAACCTTGGTCACTATCGTTGATTTTGAAACACTCAGTGATGGGCTTCTTGGTATTACCGTGGCGGGAGAGAGACGTTTTATTGTCAAAAGGGTGAGGGCTGATTCTGATGGCCTTCGCCACGCTGAAGTCGAGTGGTTAGACAATTGGCAAGAGCCAAGGTCTCATCCCGAATTCCTCTATCTAAGTCATCAACTCGCTCATGTGTACGAACAATTTCCTCAATTAGGGACGCTTTACCAACACCGCTTTTACGACGATCCATCATGGGTCGCTCAAAGATGGCTTGAACTTCTTCCACTAGATTGTGAGCTGTTTGAGCAGTTGGTTGGAGCAGAGGATTGTCTTCCTGCATTGCATTTTCTCAATGATGCTATAGAAGCCCCACTTCAAAGAGAGACTAGGATATGAAAGGACTTACAAAAACCGCAGTAACTTTGGTTGCTGTGCTAGGGATTGCTGCGTGCGGGTCAGACAGTGATTCGATTGAGTATTCGAATTTGCAAGCGGTACATGCTTCTTCTGATGCGCCTCTTGCAAATGTATGGATTAACGACCAAGCCGCTTTGACGGACGTCGATTATGGCGTTGGCTCTGGTTACGTGAGGCTACCTGAAGGGGTAAACTCAGTTCAAGTTGATGTGCAGTTGCCCGGTGGAGATGTCGCGACAGTCGTAGATAAAACAACGCTCGATCTGGACTCGGATCTTTATTACACCGCATTTGTCGTGGGTGACGCTTCTGGAGCACCAAACCCTGTTGAGCCTCTTATCGTGACTCGAAGCGCGACTTCCATGGCTGATGCAAACAGTTTAGATGTTCAGGTAGTACATGCTGCTTCTGGCGTGCCAGCTGTAGATCTTTACGTCACTGAGCCTGGAGTGGCGTTGGCAGACTCATCACCGATTACTAATCTGGCTTATAAAGCGTCGACGGATGTGCTGAACATTCCTGCAGGCGATTATCAAGTGAGACTAGCTGTCGGTGACACAGTAGCGTTTGATTCGGGCACTATCCCTCTACCAGCCAATGCTAACTTGACGATCGCCGCTATTAAGACAGGGGATTCCAACAGTACTTCTCCGGTGAAGTTAATGGTATTGAATGGTTCTGGCTCTTCTATACTTGAAGATAAGGGAAGCAAAGCAGAAGTGCGCGTTGGTCATTTAGTCGATGGTGCACCTGTTGTTGATGTTCATGTCGACGGTGCTGCGTTTGCTCCGCTTGCGGATTTGGAATTCAAACAAATTCGCGGGTACTTGGACCTTGCGCCAAAAGCATACGATATTGATGTGTATGTTGATGGTACAACGACGGATCCAATTATCGACGTTGACGGTTTAGAAGTGAAAGGTGGTATGGATTACAGCATCTATGCTGTTGGCGTTGTCGCACCTGCAATCGCAATTGAACCGCTGGTAGTCGAAGACATGCGTCGTGCAGTCGCAACCAGCGCAACGTTAAATGTTACGCACGCAGCAGCGAATCCAGTGGCTGAAATGGTAGACATCTATCTCACAACTAGCGCAGGAATTGACGGAAGTGATCCAGCAATAGCAAACTTCGCGTATAAAGATAGTGTGCAAGGCGTTTACGTTGCCGAAGGTTCTTATTTTGTCACTGTGACAGTGGCGGGAGACGCAGATACGGTAGCGATCGATTCTGCGCCTGTAACGGTAATGAACGGCGTCGTATATCAAGTAGTCGCCATCGATGATGGCAATAACGGTGGCTTCAATCTTATTGTTGGTGACATCACCGACTAGGACGAAAGGGGGAGGGGGAAGCTCCTCCCAATGATTAAGGCTGATTATGATGAGTGAAAGCCCACAAAAGCTCGGGCGAAGCGAATGGAACGATTATATGGACAAAGTGAAAGCGCGAGACAAAGACGCTTTTGCCTTCGTATTTCGTTTTTATGCACCAAAGCTTAAGCAGTTCGCCTACAAACATGTTGGTAATGAGCAAGTTGCAATGGAAATGGTGCAAGAAACCATGGCGACTGTTTGGCAAAAAGCTCATTTATATGACGGCACAAAAAGTGCCTTGTCGACATGGATCTATACCATCATCCGTAACCTTTGCTTCGACCTTTTAAGGAAACAGAAAGGTAAGGACTTACACATTCATTCTGATGACATTTGGCCGTCAGACTACTATCCACCTGATTTGGTTGACCATTATTCACCTGAGCAAGACATGCTCAAAGAACAGGTAGTCAAATTTTTAGACATACTGCCGAAAAACCAAAGAGAAGTACTCCAAGCGGTGTACCTTCAAGAACTTCCACACCAACAGGTCGCAGAGTTGTTCGACATACCTTTGGGCACCGTGAAGTCTCGCTTGAGGCTAGCGGTAGAAAAGCTAAGGCATTCGATGCACACGGAGCAATTATGAACAAACATCCAGACAAAATATTGTTAGAGGCATATGCTTCCGGAAGTATTGATGCAGTTTCTGGCCTGGTGGTTGCCACTCACCTAGAAACCTGCCCCAAATGCCGAGCTTATGTCAATCAACTAGAAGCGGCTCAGGCCAGTTTGGTGAACGATATACCGTCTATTTATGACGCTGAGTTTGATAGTATGTTCAACGACATAATCACCTCAGAACCAACGTCTGACAGCATCATTATTAGAGATGTCGCCAAAGTTATGGTCGCAGGCAAAGATTTCAAACTACCGAAAACACTGAGCCGTTTCTCAGACTTGGTGGGCGAGTGGAAGAGCTATGGGGGCAAAGTCTACAGTGCACAGATTGATCTAGGGGAAGAAGCGCGCGTCAACCTTATGTATATAAGCGAAGACGTAAGGATTCCGCAGCACACGCACAAAGGCCAGGAATCAACGCTAGTTTTACAAGGTGGCTTCAGTGATGAGGACGGGCATTACGAAGTTGGAGATGTACTTGTACGAGATGCATCTGCAAAACATAGCCCATTCACCAAGCCTGGCGAAGACTGCTTATGCCTAACTGTATTGACAGAGCCAATGATCTTCACACAAGGTGTAGCCAGAATATTTAATATGTTTGGTAAAGGTATGTACCCTTAACGAGTGTCCAGGTTCAGCAGCAGAAAGCCACCACATAGCGGTGGTTTTTTTCATTTCTTTTCTTAGTTTCTCTGTCTCGCTTTTTCTAGCAAGTCAGTGAAATAATGTCGCAATGAATAAAGCATGATTAAACTCGGAACGACCATAACTGCGGTAATCGCAAAGAATGTTGTCCAGTCATTTAGATAAACAACTAACTCGCCGCTGAATGATGCTATCGTCGTTCGTCCAAAGTTACCCAGTGAAGCTAGTAACGCATATTGAGTAGCTGAGAAAGCTTGTCCAGTCAGGATAGTCAAGAACGAAACAAAAGCGACGGTCGAGAAAGCGGTTGTGAAGTTATCGACAATGATCGTTGCTAAAAACAGATGCTCATTCGGGCCGACTTTCGCAATCCAAGCAAACATCAAGTTGCTCGCTGCCATCGCGATACCGCCAATCATCAGGCCGCGCACAATACCAAACTTAACGTTAAACATGCTGCCAACAAAGGTGAACAGCATGGTTGCGCCCCAGCCAATCAGTTTCGAGTAGTAGCCAATTTGTTCATTGCTAAAACCTATCTCCTTATAGAAGGCAATCGACATGCGTCCTAAGAACGCCTCGCCAATTTTGAATAGGAAAACAAATAACAAAAGCGTGATGGCAACACGAACGCCATTACGATTGAAGAAGTCCAAGAAAGGTTCCACAACGGTAACGGTAAACCAAGCCAGCAGTTTGGAGCCCACGACCTCTTTATGACGTTGTTCTGCTTCCAACTGCAGTTGTTCACGTTGTGTTTTTGGCTCTCCCACTAAAAGAGTGAAAATCATCAAGAGCACAACGATAAAAGCCATGCCGTAATAGACACTATTCCAGCCTATGCCATCGGCATTAATGAACGCTAAATAACCTGGTAGTGAATAACCTGTCCACCAACCAATTACCGCCATAGCAGAAGCTTGCGGAAGTTTCGATTCTTCCGTCTTAGGAAAGGTATCAATACGGAACGCATCAATCGCAATATCCTGTGTCGCTGAGGCTGTTGCAATACACAATGCGAGAAGTGATGTGAAAATCAGGTTTTCAGCGGGGTTCACACCGGCAATAAACAGAGTAGCAACAAGCACGATACTCTGGCATAGGAAAATCCAGCTACGACGTTGCCCAAGTAAGCGGTGCAACACAGGCAGTTTGACGCGATCGACCAATGGCGCCCATAAAAAGTTGATCGCATAAACAGCAAACACACTACCAAAATAGCCGATTGCTGATAACGTCAAACCAGCATCTTTCAGCCAGCCTGACATGTTTGAACCAATAAGCACCCAGGGAAAGCCACTTGAGCAGCCAAGCATGAAAACCCAAAGTAAGCGTTTATCGAGGTAACTTTTTACCGTTTCCAACCAAGTGATGGAAGGTAATGAAGACATAAATCAATCCGTTAAAATAGAGCCACTAAAAGAGAAAGCCCTTCGAATATTCAAAGGGCTTATGATTTTGGCTACTTCAGTAGTGCTGCTTTGGTGATGACGATTTGTGTCTCTGGGACATCGCGCATGCGACCGATGGATTTGGTTGGCTGAGCCGCCATTTTTTGAATGACATCGAAGCCTTCGGTGACTTCACCAAATACTGCATAACCCGGTGGGCGAGAACCGTAGTTTAAGAAGTCATTGTCGACTAAGTTTACGAAGAACTGACGTGTTGCCGAATCAGGAGCATTGGTGCGCGCCATTGCAATAGTGGCACGGTCATTGTTCAAACCGTTATTCCCTTCGTTTTTGATTGGTGCGTAGGTCTTAACCATTTGCATGTCTTGGTTAAAGCCACCACCTTGCGCTATAAAACCAGGAATCACGCGATGAAAAATCGTACCTTCGTAGCTACCATCTTCCACATATTTAAGGAAGTTCGCGACCGTTACGGGCGCTTTTTCTTCATTTAACTCTACGGTGAAGTTACCTAACGTAGTTTCAAACGCCACTTTAGGACCAGCAAAAACGCTGCAGCTTAGAAGTGCGAGAGAAAGAATCGCTTTGCGTAGCATTAGAATCGCTCCTGCATGTATTGGCGAAGTTCAGGGTCATTCGCGATCTCTTTTAGAGTTAGAGCCACGACATCATTCAATGTTTCTTCAATGTCAGAGTCTGAAGCGCTTAGTGTGCCTGAACGTTTAGCAGTACCAGTATAGGTCTTAACAAGCTTACCTTGCGGAGTTTCTGCGGTAATTTCTAGAACGACTTTCGCATCCATCTCGTTTTCCATTACAGAGTGCTTCACGTTTACCAATGCTTCTTGCACTTCAAGCTCAATCGAGTTATCGCTGTTCAGATCTGAATGGAAACCTTGAGAAGAGAATTGCTTCTCTAATGCTTCTTCAAGAGAAATACGTAGATTTTGTTTCGCATGAAGAGGCAAAATATTTGAACGACCGTTATCGACAAGAGCAACATACTGAGCCGCACGTACGTCTTTACTGGTTAGACTGTAGCTCTTGCCTTGTACGATCGGGTTCGTACTTAGCGTCGTCTCAGGCATCAGGTTCAGTTGAGGCTGTTGTGGCGCCGAACATGCAGCAAGCAAAGCAAGCGAAGCCGCGAGTACCAGTTTTTTCATCTTATTATTCCTTTTAAACATATTGCTAAAGTCAGGACTTTATTGCTTGGCGCCTAATTTAGCAGGATTTTTCGTTGCCTGTAAAATCAAGAACTTATTGTTAGAAGCGACTAATTTAACATTTTTGTCGCCAAACAGACGTTTCAGCTTCGCATCATAACCAAGGTGACGGTTACCTATGACCAATAACTTACCGCCTTGGTTCAGTATTTGTTTAGCATCGCAGAACATTTGCCACGCAATGTGGTCAGTGATCGCCTGCTGCTGATGGAACGGTGGGTTGCACATAACTATGTCTGCACACTCTGGTGTGAAACCATCTAAGCAGTTGTTCACAATACATTGAATATCGCGGGCGTCGCCTAGGTTATCGATCAAGTTTTGTTTTGCTGACTCGATAGCCATAAAGCTCTCATCCACGCTGGTTAAGCGAGCTTGAGGATTTAATTGCCCCATTTTTACTGACAACACACCATTACCACAGCCAAGGTCGATGACGTGTTTCAACGTTGGATCTTGAGGAAGGTGTTGCAGCATAAAACGTGCGCCGAGATCTAAGCTTTCGCCTGAGTATACATTTGGTAGGTTTTTCAGTTGAATACTCTCACCTTCAACGCCCCAAATCGGCATTGGGTCGACATCTATTACTGGTTGAGCATTGGCACTTGAGAATACCAAACGATGCTTTTTCCACGCCAGAGAGGTTTTAGTCTCGCCTAAGTACTTCTCAAACAGTTTGAGTGTCGACGTATGGATCTCTTTCGCTTTGTTGACCGCAACGATAGGGCAGGATGCTGGCAACGCTTTACGCAGTTGACTGAGCAACCAAACTAGATGGCGGTTACTTTTTGGCAGTTGCAGCAAAACTAAATCAGTATTGGTAGGAATGTCATCCATCGTAGAAAGAAAAGAAATAGGCTTACAACGATTATCTGCAAGGTTTTGTTTCGCACCCTTGTGGGAGATGAAAGAGTCACTTATCAACGTTACATTGTGCTTGTCTGAAAACCAGCATGCCAACGCACCGAAGTTATCATTGATAACCACGATGTTTTGATTCTCTGGCAGCGCTAATTCTTCTACGTGATTGATAAGGTACTCGTCACCCGCATCCCATGCTTGAAGAGTTTCGTTGGATCGCTTTGGGAAACGATGCAGTGTGAGGCTACGATCGTGAAGGTCTAATTCGGTTTTCATAACTAAACGTAAGTCGATTTGGAAATTAGTGATTATTGTCGCAAATGATGAAGGCTCAAGATACAAAAAGCTGTCAAATTTACTGATTTTCACCGGCTTTCAGCGAACTGTGTGGATTGTGAAAGAGGGAGCAGGGACGTTTCGTTGATTTCATTTGCTGAACTAGAGTATATACTTACCTGATTAGTATTAATGAGGACTGAATATGATACAAGAAATCATAGAAAAGAAACTGCATAGTGAGCTGCAACCTAACTATTTGAAAGTGATCAATGAGAGCTATATGCACAATGTTTCGCCGGGTTCTGAGAGCCACTTCAAAGTGATTGTGGTCAGTGATGCATTTGCTGGTCAGCGCCTCATTGGACGTCACCGTCAGGTACACACTGTACTGGCCGACGAGCTTGATAATCACATCCATGCCTTGGCGATTCACACTTATACCAATGAAGAGTGGAAACAAGAACAAGATGGTGCTCCAGATAGCCCTATGTGTATGGGGGGCGGTCGCTAGAAAGCGATTAAAACACTGATTTAAAAAGATGGTTTCGGCCATCTTTTTTTGTTTTACATATTTTCGGGACAACAATGTGGCACAAATAAAGGTTAAAAAATGTGTTAACAGTGTTTCAACAAATGACTGAAAATTAATGCATATTTCAAAGTGTGAGTGTTTTATTTCCATAGCGAATATATGGGATTTGGCATTTGTGCGTTCGGTCAAACTTATGACTATTCTTTAACCTTTTAGAGCTCGTTCTTCCAAAATAAACCCTCCTTTCCTAAGATTGGTCATGGCATCAAGTTCCCAAAAAATGCTAGACTACGGCACCTGATAAATCTCGCCTAATATTTGTGACGAGATAATTAATAGGATGTTGCGATTTTGATGTTTTAAACAGCATCAAAACCGGACACTGATGTCGTGTCTAAAAGTTACGCAATCAAAAGAATCTTTTTCCCGATAAAAGTAGTGCAAGTGCGTATGATTACAATAAAGAAGGGCTTGGATCTTCCTATCGCAGGAGCTCCATCCCAGGTGATTAATGATGGTAAGACCATCAAAAAAGTCGCCTTGCTTGGCGAAGAGTACGTTGGCATGCGTCCTACCATGCATGTCCGCGTTGGCGATGAAGTGAAAAAAGCGCAAGTTCTTTTTGAAGACAAAAAGAACCCTGGCGTTAAGTTCACTGCTCCAGCAGCCGGTAAAGTGATCGAAATTAACCGTGGCGCTAAGCGTGTACTTCAATCAGTTGTGATTGAAGTAGCAGGCGAAGAGCAGGTTACGTTTGATAAGTTCGAAGCAGCTCAACTAGCAGGTCTAGATCGCGAAGTGATCAAGACTCAATTGGTTGAATCTGGCCTTTGGACCGCTTTACGTACTCGTCCGTTCAGCAAGGTTCCAGCAATCGAGTCTGCTACTAAGGCTATTTTCGTAACTGCGATGGATACTAATCCACTAGCAGCACAGCCTGAGTTGATCATCACTGAACAACAAGAAGCATTCGTTGCAGGTCTAGACATTCTTTCAGCCCTGACAGAAGGCAAGGTTTACGTATGTAAGTCTGGCACTAGCTTGCCAAGCTCTTCTCAGTCAAACGTAGAAGAACACGTCTTCGATGGTCCTCACCCAGCAGGTCTTGCTGGCACCCACATGCATTTCCTATACCCAGTGAATGCAGAAAATGTGGCGTGGAGCATCAACTACCAAGACGTTATCGCGTTCGGTCAGCTTTTCCTAACGGGTGAGCTTTACACTGATCGTGTTGTGTCTCTAGCTGGTCCTGTTGTGAACAACCCACGCCTTCTTCGTACAGTTGTAGGTGCTTCTCTTGAAGACCTAACTGACAGCGAGTTGATGCCTGGTGAAGTTCGTGTGATTTCAGGCTCGGTACTTTCTGGTACTCAAGCGTCTGGTCCACATGCCTACCTAGGTCGTTACCACCAACAAGTTTCTGTGTTACGCGAAGGTCGTGACAAAGAACTGTTTGGCTGGGCTACACCTGGTAAAAACAAGTTCTCAATCACGAAATCTTTCCTTGGTCACATCTTCAAGGGTCAGTTGTTCAACATGACAACAACGACCAACGGTAGTGACCGTGCAATGGTTCCAATCGGCAACTACGAGCGCGTAATGCCGCTTGATATGGAACCGACTTTGCTACTTCGTGATCTATGTGCAGGCGATACAGACAGTGCTCAAACACTGGGTGCGCTTGAACTGGATGAAGAAGATCTAGCATTGTGTACCTTTGTATGTCCTGGTAAATACGAGTACGGTCAGCTACTTCGTGAATGCCTAGATACCATCGTGAAGGAAGGGTAATCCATGCTTAAGAAATTCATTGAGGATATCGAGCATCATTTTGAACCAGGCGGTAAGCACGAAAAGTGGTTTGCACTGTACGAAGCAGCAGCGACACTATTCTACACGCCAGGTCTAGTAACAAAACGTAGCTCGCACGTTCGTGATAGCGTTGACCTAAAACGTATCATGATCATGGTTTGGTTCGCAGTATTCCCAGCAATGTTCTGGGGTATGTACAACGCGGGTGGCCAAGCTATTGCAGCACTTAACCACATGTACGCTGGTGATCAACTAGCGACAGTTATCGCAGGTAACTGGCACTACTGGCTAACAGAAATGCTTGGCGGCACCATCGGTGCAGAAGCGGGCGTTGGCAGTATGATGCTACTAGGTGCGACTTACTTCCTACCAATCTACGCAACAGTATTTATTGTTGGTGGTTTCTGGGAAGTGCTTTTCTGTATGGTGCGCAAGCACGAAGTTAACGAAGGTTTCTTTGTAACTTCTATTCTATTCGCACTTATCGTTCCACCAACGCTACCTCTGTGGCAAGCGGCACTAGGTATCACATTTGGTGTTGTTGTAGCTAAAGAGATCTTCGGTGGTACAGGTCGTAACTTCCTGAACCCTGCTCTTGCAGGTCGTGCTTTCCTATTCTTCGCTTACCCAGCGCAAATCTCGGGTGACGTAGTATGGACTGCGGCTGACGGCTTCTCTGGTGCAACTGCTCTTAGCCAATGGGCTCACGGCGGTAGCGGCGCGTTGATCAACAACATCACTGGCGCTCCTATCACTTGGATGGATGCATTCATCGGTAACATCCCTGGCTCAATTGGTGAAGTATCAACGCTTGCTCTAATGATCGGTGCAGCGATGATCGTTTACATGCGAATCGCTTCATGGCGCATCATCGCAGGTGTAATGATCGGTATGATTGCAGTATCGACACTATTCAATGTGATCGGTTCTGACACCAACCCAATGTTCAACATGCCATGGCACTGGCACCTAGTACTAGGTGGTTTTGCATTCGGTATGTTCTTCATGGCAACAGACCCAGTATCAGCTTCATTTACCAACAGCGGTAAATGGTGGTACGGCATCCTAATCGGTGCAATGTGTGTGATGATCCGTGTAGTTAACCCAGCTTACCCAGAAGGTATGATGCTGGCGATTCTATTCGCGAACCTATTCGCACCTCTGTTCGACCATGTAGTTATCGAGAAGAACATCAAGCGGAGACTAGCACGCTATGGCAAGTAATAACGACAGCATTAAAAAGACGCTGGGTGTTGTTGTCGGGTTGAGCCTTGTTTGTTCAATCATCGTATCAACAGCAGCAGTAGGTCTGCGTGACCAGCAAAAAGCTAACGCTGTACTAGATAAGCAATCAAAGATTGTAGAAGTTGCGGGTATCGACGCTGAAGGTAAGAAAGTTCCTGAGCTTTTTGCTGAGTACATCGAACCTCGTCTAGTTGACTTCAAAACTGGTGATTTTGTCGAGAAGGCTGAAGACGGCTCGACAGCAGCTAACTACGACCAACGTAAAGCAGCGAAAGATCCAGCAGAGTCAATCAAGCTAACGGCTGATGAAGACAAAGCTAAGATCCTACGTCGTGCTAACACAGGTATCGTTTACCTAGTGAAAAACGGTGATGACATTTCTAAAGTTATCATCCCAGTTCACGGTAACGGCCTATGGTCAATGATGTACGCATTCGTTGCGGTTGAAACTGACGGTAACACTGTGTCTGGTATTACTTACTACGAGCAAGGTGAAACTCCTGGACTTGGTGGTGAAGTAGAAAACCCAGTATGGCGTGCTCAATTCGTTGGTAAGAAACTATTCGACGAGAACCACAAACCAGCAATCAAGATTGTTAAAGGTGGTGCTCCAGAAGGTTCTGAACACGGCGTTGATGGCCTATCTGGTGCGACACTAACTGGTAACGGTGTTCAAGGTACATTTGACTTCTGGTTAGGTGATATGGGCTTTGGTCCTTTCCTAGCAAAAGTTCGTGACGGAGGTCTGAACTAATGTCTAGCGCACAAAACATTAAAAAGAGCATTATGGCGCCGGTGTTGGACAACAACCCGATCGCGCTGCAGGTTCTTGGTGTATGTTCTGCTCTTGCAGTAACAACTAAACTAGAAACAGCATTTGTAATGACACTAGCGGTAACTTTCGTAACTGCACTGTCTAACTTCTCTGTTTCTTTAATCCGTAACCACATTCCTAACAGTGTGCGTATCATCGTACAGATGGCAATCATCGCATCGCTAGTAATCGTGGTAGACCAAGTGCTTAAAGCTTACCTATACGATATCTCTAAACAGCTATCTGTATTCGTAGGTCTTATCATCACGAACTGTATCGTAATGGGTCGTGCTGAAGCATTCGCAATGAAATCTGCACCAGTACCATCGCTAATCGACGGTATCGGTAACGGTCTAGGTTACGGCTTCGTTCTTATCACTGTAGGCTTCTTCCGTGAACTATTTGGTTCAGGCAAGCTATTCGGTATGGAAGTTCTACCACTAGTGAGCAACGGTGGTTGGTACCAGCCAAACGGTCTAATGCTACTAGCACCATCTGCATTCTTCCTAATCGGCTTCCTGATCTGGGTAATCCGTATTCTGAAGCCAGAACAAGTAGAAGCGAAGGAGTAAGGGCGTCATGGAACATTACATCAGTCTGCTAGTTAAATCGATTTTCATCGAAAACATGGCACTGTCTTTCTTCCTAGGTATGTGTACTTTCCTTGCCGTATCTAAGAAAGTTAAGACCTCTTTCGGTCTGGGTGTTGCAGTTGTGGTAGTACTAACTATCGCGGTTCCTGTGAACAACCTAGTTTACAACCTAGTTCTGAAAGAGAACGCGTTAGTTGAGGGCGTAGACCTTAGCTTCCTAAACTTCATCACCTTTATCGGTGTAATCGCTGCACTTGTACAGATTCTAGAGATGGTTCTTGACCGTTTCTTCCCACCTTTGTACAACGCGCTTGGCATCTTCCTACCGCTGATCACAGTAAACTGTGCGATCTTCGGTGGTGTATCTTTCATGGTACAACGTGACTACAACTTTGCTGAATCTATCGTTTACGGTTTCGGTTCTGGTGTGGGCTGGATGCTAGCGATCGTCGCTCTTGCAGGTATCCGTGAGAAGATGAAGTACTCAGATGTACCTCCTGGTCTACGTGGTCTAGGTATCACGTTCATCACTGTAGGTCTAATGGCGTTAGGCTTTATGTCTTTCTCTGGTGTTCAACTGTAAGTCGGGTAAACCGCAACAATTAAGGAATAGTCAATGGACATTATTCTTGGTGTAGTGATGTTTACTCTGATCGTACTTGCGCTAGTACTAGTGATTCTTTTCGCTAAGTCTAAGCTTGTACCAACAGGTGACATTACAATTTCTGTGAACGATGACCCATCACTGGCGATCGTTACACAACCAGGTGGTAAGCTACTATCTGCGCTAGCGGGCGCTGGCGTATTCGTATCTTCTGCTTGTGGTGGCGGTGGCTCTTGTGGTCAGTGTCGCGTAAAAGTTAAATCAGGTGGTGGTGACATCTTACCTACCGAGCTTGACCACATTACTAAAGGTGAAGCGCGTGAAGGTGAGCGTCTAGCGTGTCAGGTTGCAATGAAAACTGACATGGACATCGAACTTCCTGAAGAAATCTTCGGCGTTAAGAAGTGGGAATGTACAGTTATCTCTAACGATAACAAAGCAACATTCATCAAAGAGCTTAAGCTACAAATCCCAGATGGCGAATCAGTACCTTTCCGTGCTGGTGGCTACATCCAGATTGAAGCGCCAGCTCACCACGTTAAATACGCGGATTACGATATTCCTGAGGAATACCGTGAGGATTGGGAGAAGTTCAACCTATTCCGCTACGAGTCTAAAGTTAATGAAGAGACAATTCGTGCATACTCTATGGCTAACTACCCAGAAGAGCACGGTATCATCATGCTTAACGTTCGTATCGCAACTCCGCCGCCGAACAACCCAGACGTTGCACCTGGTATCATGTCATCGTTCATCTGGTCTCTAAAAGAAGGCGACAAGTGTACGATCTCTGGTCCATTCGGTGAGTTCTTCGCGAAAGATACTGACGCTGAGATGGTATTCGTTGGTGGTGGTGCAGGTATGGCTCCAATGCGTTCTCATATCTTCGACCAGCTGAAACGTCTGCACTCTAAGCGTAAGATGTCATTCTGGTACGGTGCACGTTCTAAGCGTGAAATGTTCTACGTAGAAGACTTCGACGGCTTAGCGGCTGACAACGATAACTTCGTATGGCACTGTGCACTGTCTGATCCACTTCCAGAAGATAACTGGGATGGTTACACTGGCTTCATTCACAACGTTCTTTACGAGAACTACCTACGTGATCACGAAGCGCCAGAAGACTGTGAATACTACATGTGTGGTCCACCTATGATGAACGCTGCTGTAATCGGCATGCTGAAAGATCTAGGTGTAGAGGATGAAAACATCCTTCTAGATGACTTCGGTGGTTAATCCCCGCAAGTGATTGAATCTATGGCTAGCTCTCTAAGAGCTAGCCATTATTTTTTTGTAGAAATAAAAACCATATTCAACAGTTGCTATAGGAAATCGGTTTGTCTTGAAAGAACCCATTTTCCATATCAATTTAACGACAATAGGAGTAAACAAGTGAAAAAGTGGCTTGTTGCATTCGCTTCTCTATTGGTTTTAGCTGGTTGTGAACAGCCAGCAGATCAAGTTCATTTAAGTGGCCCAACAATGGGCACCACATACAACATTAAATACATCGAGCAAGATGGCCTGCCATCGCCTGAAGTGTTGCAAATAGAAATCGATCGCTTGCTTGAGGAAGTGAACGATCAGATGTCGACTTACCGCGAAGACTCAGAGCTTAGCCGTTTCAACCAGCATCAAACCAGTGAGCCATTTGAAGTATCACCGCAAATGGCAACGGTAGTGAAAGAAGCGATTCGCTTGAACGGTCTTACTCTAGGCGCACTAGACGTAACCGTTGGTCCCCTAGTGAACCTATGGGGCTTTGGTCCAGAGGCTCGTCCAGATGTGGCTCCGACGGATGAGGAGTTATCAGCTCGTAAAGCAAACACTGGTATTCACCACCTTTCGGTTGAAGGCAATAAAATGTCGAAAGACATTCCAAACTTGTACGTTGACCTATCGACTATCGCAAAAGGTTGGGGGGTTGATGTGGTTGCGGATTATCTACAATCACAAGGCATTCACAACTACATGGTAGAAGTTGGCGGTGAAATGCGTTTGAAAGGCATTAACCGTGAAGGTGTGCCATGGCGTATTGCCATTGAAAAGCCGACCGTTGATGAGCGCTCAATTCAAGAAATTATTGAGCCTGGCGACATGGCAATTGCAACAAGTGGTGACTATCGTAATTACTTTGAGAGCAATGGTGTGCGATACTCTCACATCATCAATCCTCAAACAGGCAAACCTATTCATCATAAGGTAGTGTCTGTAACGGTACTGGATAAATCGTCGATGACGGCTGATGGCCTTGCTACTGGTATTATGGTGCTAGGTGAAGACAAAGGCATGGAAATCGCGAATGAAAATAACATCCCAGTTTTCATGATTGTGAAAACGGACGATGGTTTTAAAGAGCTGGCTTCGGAAGCATACAAGCCGTTCATGAAGAAATAACAACAAAAGTGAGCATGTCCTTATGAGTACATTTCTAATTACTTTTGCTGTCTTTGTTGCGGTAATTGCAGCGATGGCAGTGGGTTACATCTTCCAAAAGAAGGTCGTAAAAGGTAGCTGCGGCGGCCTTGGTGCGGTTGGTATTGAAAAAGTATGTAACTGCCCAGAACCATGTGATGCACGTAAAAAGCGTGAGGCACGTGAAGCACTGCGCGCTGAAAAGCTAGCTGCGTGGGAAAAAGACCGTATTGCTTAATTGAGCTATAGTCAGAATGAAAAAACCCAGCCAGCGGCCTGTCTCTTATACACAAATCCCCAAGCTTGTAGCTTGGGGATTTTTTTGAACTCTTTCAAGTGTGTGTGATCTGAACACTTAGCAATCATTACTGAAACACTAAGATGACACACTCAGACGCTAAACTTTGGGCACAAGAACAATTTGGACAAGCACAACTTAAAGACCCTCGAAGAACA
>NZ_JAHGAH010000929.1:0-609 GCF_030248475.1 Vibrio sp. D173a | reverse complement strand
GTATCGAGGTTGATGAAAAAGAGTGGGGCATATTGAAAGAAACGGCTATAGCGATACTGGTCGAAAACAGCCAACGATCTGTCCAAGGGGCTGGTGAGTTAGAACCGGAAACCATTTAAAACCGCAATCTACTTCCATTGTTTTCTAGGGACATTGTTTTCTAGGAACCAATTGGAAACTTAGTGACGCTGTCACTCATATAGGCGTGATTTATAACCAAAGAGCTTAATGTCCCCTCTCAGCATTAGGCTCTTTTTCTTTTCTAACAGTATTAAACCTTTTAGCCAAACATTTTTCTGATGAATGTATTGAGGCGTTAACCCCGCATTAACCCTGCTTACTTTATCTTTGGCGCATCTAAGTGGGAGAGAGCGCCAATGACGTTTCGATATTCAGTGCTTGCGATAATGTTATCCGGTCTTATGGGTTGTGCGACAACCGGTGAGACGGACTTTTCATCACAAGCCACACAGCAACAAAATGAGTCTATTCAGCAACTGCTTGAACGAGTAGAAGCCAATGAAAATAGCCAAGTAGAGCAGCAAACCAACCTTATTACCGATCTGGTTAATGTACCGGAGCTGGATACGTATTTACCAACGGCTATGA
>NZ_JAHGAH010000928.1:0-827 GCF_030248475.1 Vibrio sp. D173a | reverse complement strand
GATCTTTGTTGATAAAGGCAACCTAGATCGCGCCAACCACGCAATGGTGTCACTGATTAACTCAATGAAATGTGACGAAGAACGTTTCGACCTAGAGTACGACTTAGACATCTACATGATCGTTGCCGTTGATTTCTTCAACATGGGTGCGATGGAGAACAAAGGCTTAAACATCTTTAACTCTAAGTTCGTTTTAGCTAATGACCAAACGGCAACCGATACCGACTATCTAGGTATTGAAGCGGTTATCGGACACGAATATTTCCATAACTGGACTGGTAACCGTGTGACTTGTCGCGACTGGTTCCAATTGAGCCTGAAAGAAGGCCTAACCGTATTCCGTGATCAAGAGTTCTCATCGGATCTTGGCTCTCGTGCAGTAAATCGTATTAATAACGTACGTATTATTCGCGGCCCTCAATTCGCAGAAGACGCGAGCCCTATGTCTCACCCAATTCGTCCTGAAAAAGTGATTGAGATGAACAACTTCTACACTTTGACGGTATACGAAAAGGGTAGCGAAGTGATTCGTATGATCCATACGTTGCTTGGCGAAGAAGGTTTCCAAAAAGTCGCAGCGATGGAAGATGCTTCTGCTGTCGATCTTACTCAGTTCCGTCTATGGTATAGCCAATCTGGTACGCCAACGCTGTCAGTGGAAAGTCGTTACGATGCGGATGCTAAACAGTACACTTTGACTACTCGTCAACGCACAGAACCAACACACGAACAGAAAGAGAAACAAGCTCTGCATATTCCGTTTGATATCGAGCTATACAAAGAAAACGGCGAAGTGATTGAGTTACAATGTAACGGAAAGCCAGTTG
>NZ_JAHGAH010000927.1:0-1234 GCF_030248475.1 Vibrio sp. D173a | reverse complement strand
TGTTTCTGCAAGGGTGCAACTTTGACTGCATTACTTGCCACAACCCGCATACCATCAACCATTGCAATCATTGTGGCGATTGTGTCTCACACTGCCCTAGTGAGGCTTTGAGCACAAACCAAGAGACGGGACAGGTCACGTGGCACCCTGAGAAGTGTACCCATTGCGACAAGTGTATTGATGTGTGTGGTCATAAGTCGAGTCCTAAAATCACCACAATGACGGTGTCTGATGTACTTGATATCGCGCGAGAGAACCAGTTTTTCTTAAGTGGTGTGACGATCTCTGGTGGTGAAGCAACAATGCAACTGCCGTTCATTATCGAGCTTTTCAAGGCGATCAAAAATGATCCTCAGTTGTCACATCTAACCTGTTTTATTGATAGTAATGGTGCGCTCTCACAAGAAGGGTGGGTAAAGGTGCTTCCATACCTTGATGGCGCAATGGTCGACCTTAAATCTTGGCAAAATGAGACGCATCAATGGTTGGTAGGGCGTGAGAATCACAGAGTACTCTCCTCAATCAACTTCCTTGCGCAACATGAAAAGCTACACGAGGTGCGCTTACTGCATATTCCCGGTAAGAGCGATCTCGACACAGAGGTTGAGCAGGTAGGTCGTTATCTTCAATCGTTACCACAAAGCGTCACGATTCGACTCAATGCGTTTCAGCATCATGGCGTGGTTGGGGAAGCCTTAAAGTGGCCCAAATGCACCAAGCAGCAAATGAACGAATTCCGCGACCAATTGTTTACGTTTGTACAAAGGCCGATGCTAACGCCGCAGGTTTATACCTAATTAAGCTTGATTCTCTTGCTCAATAAACTGATCACATAACCATTTCATCGCTTGGTCATTCATGTTTGGACGATTCCAGACCAAGCTGTATGCGACTTTTCCATAATCGAAGGGTAATGGCTTCGCGATGAGCCCTTGGGCTTGTAGGGCTTTCTGTGACCATAACTTTGAACAGGTGAACAAGTAGGGTGTCTGGTGGCAAAGTACCGCAGCCGAACCAAAGTCCGCGACTGATATCGCGACATCACGTGGCTTATGGCACTGAACCAAATTCTGTTCAAAGAAGGGCTGCGACAGCTCATTATCAAAAATGCCGATGTGCTTGTAGTTCAGGTAATCATCGATCATTAGCTCGGCATTCGCGAGGGGATGGTCGGCTCCCATCAGACAAACCATTTCGTCCGAGAGCAGCGTCTTCCAGACAAGTTCTTTATTTT
>NZ_JAHGAH010000926.1:0-470 GCF_030248475.1 Vibrio sp. D173a | reverse complement strand
TGCTCTGTACGATCTTGGGTCATACCCGGGCATGGCTTTCGGAAAGAAAAAAGTGCTTGGGGAGGTCTATATGGTGAGCGACGATGTATTAGCTTCACTCGATCGGCTAGAAGATGTTCCTATTGAGTACCGTCGTGAACAAATTGAGACTATATTTGGATCAGCGTGGGTTTATTTATATCAGTTTGATTTATCTGAGCAACGAGAGATTCTTTCTGGTGACTGGTGTAATCGATAATGAGCCAGACCTACAAAGCAAAAGCCAGTACATCAGTACTGGCTTTTTTCATATTAGCGTTTGAAGGACTTAGTCTTCGTCGCGGTTCAGCTCAAGAAACTCTTCAACCTTGTTAACCATATTCTTTGAACCAACAAAGAAAGGTACACGTTGGTGCAGCTCGGTTGGTTTGATGTCCATAATACGTTGAACACCGTCTGAAGCGATACCGCCAGCTTGCTCCATGATGAAG
>NZ_JAHGAH010000925.1:0-1207 GCF_030248475.1 Vibrio sp. D173a | reverse complement strand
GGTGCCGTCTTCATCGTTAAGCGCAAATCGCGTTCCGACAAACACATCGTTTTGCCCCACATTTTGCGCATTGTAGCCTCGGCTGTCATACAGGTATTCTGCCAGAAATCCGATGTCCCAGTACGAATCTAATGCCCCTACCCAAGTATATTCAAAGCCAGTCACCAGTCCTGTGTGGTTATCGAAACTGTCTCGATAAACGCTTTCTAACTTGAGCAACCAATCGCCAACAATACCTTGTACATCTAGCCCGACATGCTGCATTTGCGCGTAGTAAGGCTTGAGTTTATTCCCTTCAAAGCGAAAATATGGGTCTCGGTTAGTCCCCGCTAAGTAACTTAAACCGACGTCCCAATCTCCATACATTTGGCTATAACGCAGAGCGACATGAACGTGCTTTTCTTCTCTTGAGGATTCATACAGCGCATCGTCTGAAACGGCGATGGTCGGCCGTAACCTTCCATCTTCGCCCGCAAAGGTACGCTCTCTGAAGTATGGCAGTAGCATCGCATCCACGGTGCCCCAATCTTTAACAGACGTGAAGTGCACCATAGGTTGACCAAGTTTGGCTTCACCATCAACCGATTCAATGGCGTCAGTCTGGTTCACCACATCCACTAAGTGCGCAGATTCCGTCACACCCCAGAACACTTTGCCGACACCGGCACGCAGTTCATAGTCGTCCCAGTAAGTGAGGTACAACGCCTCTCGAATATCACCGTGTGTTCGCTCATCGTCTTGACTGTCAAAGCGATAAAACGGGGTAAAGGTGAAGCTGCCATTACCGTCTTGCTGCTCCCAATAGAGTTCAGGTTGCAGCACCAACGAGGTTTGATCTTTGCTCTGTCCTTGTAAGCCGTCACTGAAGAACTGACGATGCTCCACATTAACTTGTCCAGCCAACTCAACCGAATGACACATCGAAGAGACACTCATTAAACCGAGTGTCGCTGCGATGGTCACCGCCAACTGCGAGCCTAGTAACACATTCCTTTTCATATCAATGCCCTACTTCGCTCGCTTAAGCCCGTTTGATGGTTCTGCATCGCCATAGTATGAGCACGCCAGTATTGGTTTAGATACTGTTTGTAATCTTGGAACGACAAGGTTTTTAGCAGTGCGCCTTTGCGGTCATAGAATTCGACTTTCATTGGGCGGTAGTGCTGTTGGTCTATCCATACTTTCTGCTTGGTGTAACCTGAATTTT
>NZ_JAHGAH010000924.1:0-714 GCF_030248475.1 Vibrio sp. D173a | reverse complement strand
TAACCTGCCATGTACATGGCCCATAAACTGACCAGCCCAATGATCACAATCCAAACAACCTGACGCTGTTTGCTCGGGCTCATTTTCTTTGGCTTGAGAACGGGTTTAAATACCGTCTTTCTCGCCGATTCAAAGAAAGGGCGGTCTAACTCCTCTTTCTTCTTTCGACGGCGAAATGCCGCATTCGCGACTTCGGTAAAACGGTGACGTTGGTCTGTTGTAAAATCATGCTCGAAACCAACTCGGCCGCTTCTATCGTTGTGTTTAGATTGCACAGCCATCGTCGCCTCCTTGGCTAGAGTTTTCCTTATTGTAAGTATAGTCAGTAATTGCGAACTTTCTGATATTCAACCTTATGATTATCACCAAAGCTCATTGCTACCCACTATTTAACTTCTTTACGCCATCATGCTAGACAAGGAGCAAACGGCCTCATTGTCGGAAAATCGCGGGTTCAAAGAGTGCGTTTTGGTTCATCTTTCACTTGTTCGAAATTTTCAAACAAGCCTGTCAGTTTTGCACTCTGTTGGTAAAAGCGCTTCCTCCCTAGACTAAGGGTATTCAAATAGCGGGAGATGACGACAATGGAACATCGACGTATTACACAGATTATCAATGCTCAAGCAACGTCTGACGGAGACGGCGTGAAAATTCAACGTATTGCTGGGTTCAATAACGCAGGCTTCTCTCCATTTTTGATGGTGGATGAGCTGA
>NZ_JAHGAH010000923.1:0-596 GCF_030248475.1 Vibrio sp. D173a | reverse complement strand
CGGCAATGATGGCTTGATCTGAGCTGTTGTCAAAGGTGCCAACCGCTGTTTCACCAGCTAGCGCTTTATCAATGACCTCGAGACTGAGGTCGATGGCTTGTTGAGAATGCGCCAGACTTCTTGGTAGATGATCGCTGCCGACCAGTAGCGTCTGCATGTTTGAACTCTTGTTGAGATCCGCAATCAGCTTAGTAATACCGTTGATTGGCAGTCTGAACATGGCGTAGCTGTGTAGGTAGCCTTGTTGAACAATCGGTGCACCTAGCCAAGCACTCTGCTTACCGTTTTCATCTAAGAAATCGGAAACGATAACAGGTGTGTAATCTTCGTTAGTCTTGCGTTTTTCCGTGACGTCTTTAGCCAGTTTTTGGAACGTCAGGCCAAGATTTGAGTCTTTGTATTTACCAGTGAGCAGGTTAGTACCGTAGTTGTCTTGTTTAAACACTGAGTAAGCGACGTTACCGTTGATATCAACCAGGAGGATATCGTCAAAATCGGCACGTTTAATCAGTTCTAAATAGGCGTTGTGGTAGCGCTTGTGAAGTAGGCGATAACGCCCACTGCCAACGTAGCTGCTCGATCCAGGCAAAATTGAC
>NZ_JAHGAH010000922.1:0-1463 GCF_030248475.1 Vibrio sp. D173a | reverse complement strand
AACCGGCTTCTTTAACAAAACCAAGCCCCTTAGTGGTATTACTGTTCTGCTGAATACCCGAGCCTTCGATATCAATATCAATTAAGCGCTTGAACTGACGAATCCAATACAAAGCAACGATACCAACAGGCAATAGAATTTTACCGTCACTTCTATCAAGCACCGCGCCAGAATGTGCATCGGCAACGCGCAATAGGGTTCGCAACAAGGCTAATTTATACGTAGCTGATTTACTGTCGTTGACGATGATATGACGAACCTTATTCAGATCCCCAGAGCCGTCATCGGGTAATGTCATGACAACAGTTTGCCACCAGACGTCACTACGGTTGAGCGAATCTTTACTGTCATCTACATGGCGAACGAGCAGAGCGCTATTCTTGGCAAACTGCTCTAATTCTTGAACTGAAACAGGGTAACCTTGTCGCTCATCGCTGAACTCTCCATGGCGAAGTGTAATGACTAGCCTTCCATTCGGTGCCAATAGATTAGAGAGTTTACGAAAAGCGCGCTCACGATAACTAGTTGGTAAATGCATCCAAACGGCACTGACCAATATAAGATCGAATCGCATACCTAGATTTTCGGTTCGACTGAGTGACGGCAAAGAATCATCCATCCAAGTAACCTGAGCACCAGTGTGTTGTGCTCCAAGCTCTCTTAAACCTTGACTTGGTTCAATGGCGATAACGTCACAGCCCTGTTGCTGCCTCCAACGTGCATCACGACCACTGCCCGCGCCAATATCCAGAACCTTGTCACCTTGCATGGGCCAATAAGGCTGCCAACTGCGATGAACTGACTCAAAATCGATAGAATTATATTGAGTACTCAGTTGCTGTGCATATTGGTGATAAAAGTCAGTCTTCGATGCCATATTCAATCAGTTAGTAGTGGTTCTAACTCAATGATAAGTCGACAGTTAGTAGAATACTATCGAATCATACAAAACTTACGAATTTTCCTTCGCTTAAATTTTGCTCTTTAGTTGCTGCAACCAATTTGCCATTCTTATCGAATCATCTCTCCAGTGAACACCTGTAGGCTCACTTTGTTCCACTAAACACCCTTGTTAGTCATTGTTTTATATACATATCTCAAAATGGCTTTCTGGCATGGGGATTTTGTTGCAATTTGGTTAAATAGACTTAAAACTCTAATTATCTCGAACGGTTTGAATACTGCGTCATGCAGTGCAAAGGAGTTGGCTGTGCTTACTGTTCTTCGTCTTATTTTGGCTATGGTGTTTGTGGTATTCACCAGGCTCGCGGCTTTGGTCTACTGCTTGTTTAGCCCGAAAAATCCCAAACATGTCTATTTCTTTTGTCGTTGGTTTAATCAACTGCATAAGATCGTCGGTTTAACGATGATTCAACGTGGACTAGAGAACGCACCAACTCCGCAAAACAGCGTGTACATCTCTAACCACCAGAGTGTGTTTGACTTCGTGACAGATCCAGGAA
>NZ_JAHGAH010000921.1:0-846 GCF_030248475.1 Vibrio sp. D173a | reverse complement strand
CAAGCGCGTTCTGCACTAGAGCGTCTATATACATCACTACGTGGTCTTGACCTAACGGTTGCACCTGCGGGTGGCGAAGAGTACGTGACTCGCTTTACAACTGCGATGAACGATGACTTTAACACGCCTGAAGCATACTCAGTTCTGTTCGACATGGCGCGCGAAGTGAACCGCCTGAAAACAGAAAACCTAGAGAAAGCGAGCGAGCTTGGTGCGCTAATGCGTGAGCTGGCTGACGTGATCGGTATCCTTCACCAAGAGCCTGAGTCTTTCCTTCAAGGTGAAGCGGGTGATGACGATGAAGTGGCTGAAATTGAAGCACTAATCAAGCTGCGTAATGACTCTCGTGCCTCTAAGGACTGGGCTAACGCCGACCTTGCACGTGACAAGCTGAACGAGCTAGGAATCATCCTAGAAGACGGGCCAGAAGGCACAACTTGGCGTCGTAAGTAATCTTATAAAAAGGGCTGATTTTCAGCCCTTTTTTCTAGCAAAAATCTATATACACCTTTAATTCCATATTCAATTTATACTAAACAGGAATATTTCTGTGGCTCAGATGTATTTTTATTACTCTGCGATGAACGCGGGTAAATCAACAACGCTCCTACAGTCTTCTTTTAATTATCAAGAGCGTGGCATGACTCCCGTCATCTTTACCGCAGCCCTAGACGACCGTTACGGTGTAGGGAAGGTAAGTTCTCGTATTGGTCTTCAGTCAGAAGCTCAGATGTTCAAAAGTGATACGGATCTATTCCAAGCGATTGCAGCACTTAATGAAGAAGAAAAGCGCCACTGTGTTCTGATTGATGAGTGCCAGTTCTTATCGAAAGAGCAGGTATATCA
>NZ_JAHGAH010000920.1:0-567 GCF_030248475.1 Vibrio sp. D173a | reverse complement strand
GTAATTCACATCCTTAAAACCACAACCTACAGACACTTCATTGAGCTTGAAATTGTATTTCTTGAGCATGAACTTGGCGCGATCGACTCGCACACGTGTAATGTATTCAGCCAGAGTCATGTGGCCTTGCTGGCGGAACATTCGTGACAAATGGTTAGAGGAAATACTAAAGCGCGAGGCGATGCTGTCACGGGTGATCTGACGATGGAAATTCTCTTGAATGTAAATACAAATGCCCTGATACACATCTTGTACTCGGCTGTGAGACTTCTCGACAGGCGCATCTAACATCGTCTTACTATATTGCAGCAGCGCTTGTAGCAGTAACTCATCCATAGGTTGCTTGTTACTTTCCCTCGCAAGTGAACTAAGCGCCTCCAAAATGTTATCAATCGCAAAGCCAGAACGAGTCTGAATACTGTGCTTTTGAATATCATAAAAGCTCTCTTCGCCTTTGCGCTTGCTCACCAGGCTTAAACCAAGCTGACGACGGCCAAACAACATACTCAACACTGAGCAATCAGTATCCCAGTTAGGTTTGTTCCAACAGTTAGGCGGGATGAAAAT
>NZ_JAHGAH010000092.1:0-1284 GCF_030248475.1 Vibrio sp. D173a | reverse complement strand
TAACTAATTTAATATCTGAAGTATCTATACTGAAACTCTTTGCATCAGTGTAACCACCAAATGAGTCTTAGCGTTAACAATGCTGTATTAGCATGAGAGCCGCGATTGCGGCTCTCATGTATTCCGGTTATTCGTGATATTAAGCAAACAAGAATGTGTACAAGTAACCTGCACCCACTGCCATACTTAGGATGACGAACAGGAACGCTGCAATCATTTGGTTCTTGAAGATTGATTTCAACAAGATTACCTCGGTTAGACTTGCGCCCGCACTGCCGATGATCAATGCCATTACAGAACCAAGTGCCATCCCCTTCTGAACTAGAGCAGCACTTAGTGGGATAACGGCCTCTGCACGAATGTATAGTGGGATACCGATAACAGCCGCTACAGGGATTGCATACCAGTTACCAGCACCTGCATACTCAGCGATTAAATCTGTTGGGATAAAGCCATAGATTAATGAACCAAGAGCAATACCCATTAGCAAGTATGGAAGAACTTGTTTGAAGTCTTTCCATGTATTTATCCAAATACGAACCCAACGGCTTGGCTCTGCGGATGGAACAATTGTAGCCGCAGCTTCACCGATTGATGAGCAGCAAGAAATTTGCACTTCTGGTACAGAGTCACCACAAGAAGTACCACAGCTAGATTCTTTTTTAGGTGCTGGTTTAGAGTCACCACAAGAAGTACCACAACTTGAGCCTGAATCTGTTGACTCATACGCTTCTGGACGTACATATTTTTCAAAACCTAACTTCTCTAAGATAAAACCAGCTGAAACGGCAACTACCATTGCTACTACAAAGTAGAACACAGCGACGTTCAAGCCGAATGTTGCAATAAACAAACCAATGATGACTGGATTAAGCAGTGGTGATGCAAACAAGAACACCATCATTGGACCGAAACCTGCTCTAGCTCTCAATAGGCCTTTCAAGAAAGGAATAGTTGAGCAAGAGCAAAATGGTGTGATAGCACCAAGGAACGCTGCCACAATGTAGCCTTTACCTTTTCTAGAGCTCAGGATTGATTGGATTTTCTCTGGGGTTAAAAACTCTTGAAGAATACCTACTAGGTAACTTACAGCTAAAAATAGGATGACTAGTTCAGTAGCCAAGAACAGAAACATATGTCCTGCTTCTTTGGCCATTGTAATAATTTCTGGGCTCATGTGACTCACCTCTCATTTCGATATTCTTCGAATTATACGCATAGGGCTTTCATCGTCAATAAATATTTCGAAAAAACTCGAAATATCTTTCTTCTTCGCTATAATAG
>NZ_JAHGAH010000919.1:0-756 GCF_030248475.1 Vibrio sp. D173a | reverse complement strand
TGACGCCGTTGAGTGGGGTACGAATCGCATGAGACATGTTAGCCAAGAAGCTACTTTTCGCCTTACTTGCTTGAATCGCGTTGTCTTTGGCTTTTTCTGCATCCTCTTTCGCTATGGTTAGTCGCTCTTTGGCATGCTCTCGTTCGATCGTCAGCCTTTCGACTTGTTGAGCAAATAGGCTAAGTTCATCTTTGCCCTGAACGAGCTTAGATAGAGAAGGGCGCTTACGCTCGTCTTCGCTCTTCAGGAAGCTAAGGATTAAGCCTAGGTTGTTTGTTACTTGGCGAGCAAGGCTGATGGTTAAGCCCATAACTACAGCGGCCAACAGAGCGACAAGGCTAATAAACAGCGTTCTCTGCATTTCGGCGTTGCTGATCGCCATCTCTACTTCGCTTTGAAATTCTTGTTTGATGATGTTTCCCAAATCTTGCAACAAATTGAGCCTTGCGCTCATGGCCATCAAACCAGTATTGATCTCTTCTGGTGATAGTTGGTTGATAGACTCAGCACTAAATAACGCGCTTCTTATCTCTTGGCTCTGAATGAAAACTTCATTTCGAAACACTTCAACCATCTGTGCTACTTGGTTCTCGTTGGCGTTCAAAGAAATAAAACGCTCTAAGAAAAGTAGCTGTCTCTCGCCGAGCGTTTTGATCTGATCGGCCAACTCTGGATCGTATTCTTGCTGATTTTGGAAAATATCAATTAACGAAGTACTGAGTTTAAATTCTTCATTCGACCAAAATGAAAGCCACT
>NZ_JAHGAH010000918.1:0-1264 GCF_030248475.1 Vibrio sp. D173a | reverse complement strand
ATCATCACCGAAGGGGGTGGCACGATGAACGGCACTACTAACCGCGATCGAACGAACTACTTTGAAACGGTGCCATCAAACCAGCTTGAGAAGATGCTGTGGTTAGAGTCCGATCGCATGGGTTACTTACTGGATGCGGTTTCTCAACGAAAATTTGAGATCCAACGAGACACGGTTAAGAACGAGCGTGCTCGAAACTACGATAACCGCCCTTATGGCTTGATGTGGGAACGCATGGGTGAGGCACTCTACACTGAAGGGCACCCATACTCATGGCAGCCAATTGGTTATGTTGAGGATCTGGATCGCGTTGACGTGAACGATCTGAAAGCCTTTTTCCTTCGCTGTTATGGCCCAAACAATGCGGTGCTGACGATTGGTGGTGACATTGATGTTGAAGATACTCTGGAATGGGTTAACAAGTACTTTGGACCAATCCCAAGAGGGCCAGAGGTTGAGAGTGCTGAGAAACAGCCAGCGGTGCTCACCGAAGACAAGTACATCACGCTTGAAGATAACATTCGTCAGCCGATGGTACTGGTGGGTTGGCCAACTACGTATCGTGGCGAAGAAACACAAGCCACGTTGAATGCGTTATCTAACGTATTAGGTAAGGGCACCAACAGCTACCTCTATCAGAATCTTGTTAAGACTCAAAAGGCCGTGAGCTCTGGCTCTTTCCATGATTGTGGTGAGCTCGCGTGTACTCTATATGTTTATGCGATGGGTGACTCGGGCCAGAAAGGCGATCTGACAGAGCTGAACAAAGCACTGCTAGATACCTTAGATAAGTTCTCAAAAGAGGGCGTGACACAAGAGCGACTTGATCAAATCACCGGTATGGCAGAAGCCAGTGCCGTTTTTGCGCTGCAGAGCGTGCGCGGTAAAGTGTCTCAGCTTGCCTCAAACGAAACCTTCTATGGTCAGCCTGATCGCATTGAATCCCAGTTAGAGCAGATTCGAGCGGTAACCCCAGAGCGAGTGGCGCAAGCTTATCAAGATTTTGTACAAGATAAGCACAAGGTTACATTGAGTGTGGTTCCTCGTCGTCAGTTGGACTTAGCGGTTCGAGAAGCGACTTTTGTGACTCCGCCACGTACCTTGCCAGAATATACCAAGGTGACGGAAGACCAATTAGATTTTAGAAAGGCGCCGCTGACCTTTGATCGCAGCGTGATGCCAGAAGTTACCTTTGGTGTGACCGCGACCATGCCTGAACTGTATCGAGTCCACCATTGGCATAGTGGACTCGATACAGCCCAGG
>NZ_JAHGAH010000917.1:0-1010 GCF_030248475.1 Vibrio sp. D173a | reverse complement strand
AGCATCGATGACAGTGATAACGATGCGTTCCGTTTCATCAACTACCTACTGCAATCTCTGAACAAGGCAACTCAAAATGCCTGCCCAAATGCACAAAAGCTGGCTGAGAAGCGTCAATTTTCATCGCTGCACTCTCTGTTGAGTGAAGTGTTTGCTGAAATGGCCAACTTCCATCATGAGTGTTTTCTGGTCCTCGACGACTACCACCTCGTCAACAATGATGATGTGCATGAAGCGATGCGCTTCTTCCTTAAACACATGCCAGATAACCTAACCTTGGTTGTAACAAGCCGTGGTACACCACCACTAGGTACGGCGAACCTGCGTGTTCGCGATCTGATGATTGAAATCGGTAATGATTCGTTGGCATTTGACACCGAAGAGACAACACGCTTCTTCAACCAGCGTGTTACTGACGGTGTCGACGATACCACTGCAGGCAGTATCTGTGCTTACGTAGAGGGCTGGGCTTCGGCGCTTCAGCTAATTGCCCTGCAAGCTCAGCACCAAAAACGTACGCTGGCTCAGTCTGCGGAATCTGTGTCCCACTTTAACCATGCCCATTTATGGGATTACTTGGTGGAAGAGGTCTTTGACCTACTGGACAAAGAGACTCGTCACTTCTTGATGCAGTGTTCAGTGCTTGATCACTTCAACGATGAGTTAGTGTGTGCCCTCACCCAACGTGAAGATGCACTGGGCATGATTGAGTCCCTCAACCGATTTGGGTTGTTTATCTACCCATTAGAGGGTGAGAAAAACTGGTACCGCTTCCACAATCTATTCGGTGAGTTTTTGGCGCATGAACGTCAAGCGCGCATTCCACAGCAAGAAGCGGAATTGCATAACGCCGCAGCCCAAGCTTGGCTAAAACAGAACACACCTCACCAAGCGCTTCGCCATGCACAACGCGCTAATAATGCCGAACTTATCGTGCAGATCCTCGGTACTCATGGCTGGCAGATGTTCAACCAAGGTGAGCTCTCTTCATTAGAGATGGCGATCAAGCA
>NZ_JAHGAH010000916.1:0-1000 GCF_030248475.1 Vibrio sp. D173a | reverse complement strand
TTTATTTCTATATTTGTACATGAATGATTCGCCGATTGGGGTCAAGCTAGCCAACTCACCCAGTTTGAGTGGTTTAATCGGGTTTCTCAGGCGGTAATAGCCCACCTTCTCCATAGGAATCCCTGCTTCCTCTTGGATAATATGAGCCACCGTGGTACCGCAATAGCGCCCCTGACAAGGCCCCATACCACAACGCGTATAGGTTTTGATTTGATTGATCCCGTGCGCACCTCTCTCTGCCTGACGACGAATTTGTCCTGCTGTGACTTCCTCACAACGACAAACAATAGTCTGATCGCTTGGTGTCAGTGCTTGCTTAGGTGGTGTGTACAGTGCGTCCAAAAACGGTCGCACTCCAATTTCTTTATCAATCAACGCTCGCAGCTTGTCTCGTTCTTCAGTCAGTGACATTTCTCCATCACTTTCAAGCGACATTAAAGCACTAACTGCTGCAAGCTGACCTTGGTATTGAGCAGCCATTGCTCCACCAATGCCGCTGCCATCACCAGCAACAAAAACATCTTGGCGAGAGCTTTGGTGGTATTGATCAACCCTTGGTCTCCAACAAATCTGTAGCGGATCCCATTCGTGCTCTAATCCCATTGCTCTCGTGAGCTGAACATTAGGAACAACGCCAATATGAGAGAGCAAAGTATCGGTATTTAAGGCGTGTGGCTGTCCTTGAGCGGTGAAAGTGAGTCGCTCGACAGTTTGATCTCCATAAGCGGCTATGTCGGTGGCACCGGTATAGCGTTTGACTCCAGCACGGCGGATTTTAGCCAATAGCTTAAGGCCTTTGAAAAGTACCTTGTGGCCTTTTAAAGCTCCGCCCGCATAGCGAGTCGCTTCGACGTAACTGCTAGATTGTTGGGTATCCACAATCGCTTTAGGAGGCGAGCCCGCATCGACCATCTGTGCCGCGAGCAAATAGATGAGTGGCCCAGTACCGACAAGCACAGCATTGGTTGGAACTAAGCCCGAGGTTTTCATCATAATCTGA
>NZ_JAHGAH010000915.1:0-667 GCF_030248475.1 Vibrio sp. D173a | reverse complement strand
TTGCGCCGAACATTGCGGCTAGGAAGAAGCCAACAAGCGGTTTAGGCAGCACTTCGTTAACTAGACGCGTATACATGGTATCGGCTTCGTAGCTTTGACCTGTCGCGTCTACTGTGCCGAACATATGGTAAGCAATGATACCAGGGATGATTAGGAACAGAGGTGTCACAACTTTGATTGCACCTGCAAGGATTACACCCTTCTGACCTTCTTTTAGGTTCTTAGCCCCCAGTGCTCGTTGGATGATTGCTTGGTCAGTACCCCAGTAGTAAAGGTTAACTAGCAGTAGACCAGTGAACATGGTTGAGAACGGTACGTTAGGGTCATCTTCGGCACCAACAGCTTGAAGTTTGTCTGTAGCGTTGGTCGTAATCACGTCCACACCGTCCATGAAACTGCCGTCACCTAGCACGATCAGACCAAAGATTGGGATCATCAGGCCGCCAACGATCAAACCTACACCGTTTAATGTGTCTGCGATTACCACCGCTTTTAGACCACCATAGATAGCGTAGAAAAGACCTAGGAAACCGATAATTGATGCGATAAGTAGGATCGCTTGGAAACGACTAATTCCGAGCATGCTTTCGATGTCAAAAATACCACCGATAACCATAGCACCTGCGTATAGCGTGTTTGGTAGAAGGTTGATGATGTAGCTCAACAG
>NZ_JAHGAH010000914.1:0-705 GCF_030248475.1 Vibrio sp. D173a | reverse complement strand
GTTCTTAATTTTTTCATCGTTTTCAGTAGCTAGCAGGTCAAACGTTGTTAGTTCTGCTAGTGCACGACCCATTGCTAGGTACCATGCGCGGCTGTCCGCTGTTTCTACTGTAGTTGCGTAGGTAGCAGATAGGTGTTTCTTTACACTTTCTTGGAACGACACTTTATCAAAAGTTTTTTGCTGAGTTGCTTTCATTTCAGAAATCTCGCTTTTATTTGTTCTAATTCATCTGTGACATATCGTGCATGGTCACAATTAACTAAACATCATCCCGGTCGTACGGCTAACTAGGAGTAGATGAGAGGGCGTAGGGGGCGTACTGACGTTGGGTTAGTGATCTAAATCTCATGTTCAGCTCCAGATTAAAAATTTGGAGTGATTATGATCACAAGCCCCCGTCCCATAACTTAACTTTGAATGATGAATTTTTTGTTTATCTATTTTCATCTTCTTGCGAGTTCTGATATTTAGATCACGAAATATTTTTCGTATTCTCATCTTTTTCACAAATTCTTGTGCGGAAATGAGCAACATCACGATCACAAACCGACCCATTAAGTGACAATCATCACAATTAAAGGGCGTAGTTGGGGTAAAATATGCCACAGTGCAAGGTTTCTGAGGCTGATCATGGTCTGAGCTAATTTGCTTCACGTAACATAGCCACAGAATTAAGTCATAACGGCTTTTGTTTGGACGGATGGT
>NZ_JAHGAH010000913.1:0-927 GCF_030248475.1 Vibrio sp. D173a | reverse complement strand
TGTGATTGCAGAAATAAGTGGGCCAACAGACAACATAACAGGGAAGTTCCATGGAGTTACAATACCCACGACACCTTTCGGTTGATACACCACTTCGACTTGAGACAACGAAAGCAATGCTCCCGCACTACGCACTGATGGTGCCATCCACTCACTGATATGCTCAATGCTGTAATCAATATTCGCAACACACGTGCCTCTCTTAGCAAATTAAGCTTCGTGACACGGGCGTCTAAGCTCGGCATTGGATCCGAATTGTACGCGTCTTTCATATTCTTATAGTGATGCTTCATTTCATTAAGTGAAGTAATACTGTTCATTTTCTATACCTTTCTCGTTGGGTTGATTACACAATAATACAAAACAAACCGGTCGGTCTAGTAATTTTGCGAATAAATTTGTCCGAGGAATGTTAGACATAACGCTCATTTATTAGCGATGGATAAATTAAACGTCTTATTTTCAATAAATTAGCGTTCTAGACTCCCAGTTTTGACAGATGATTTATCAATTACTGATAACCGACATAAAGAAGTTTTTTTAAAAAACACACAAAAAACACTAGACCGACCGGTTTGTTTGAGTGTAGGGTAAATGCATACAGTAAAGAGAATGATGGAACTTACTCAAGGGAATAGAAACTTTACACCAAATTTTAACTTACAGTAGGTAACTCCGATGCTATATAAAACTGAACGATTTTTTGTAAACACATACCATGCACTTGCAAGCACCGCTTTCCCTCGCATGCCTGTTCCAGTACCGAATGTTTTAAATGGTGAGAAATCACTTGATACACTTGCGGAACATTTGAAGAGCAAAGGGATTCAACGCCCTGTAATTTTTACAGACAGCTTTTTTTGTACCCTTCCATCATTCCAATTGCTTATTGGTGCACTCGAGAAAAGAGACATTGATTACAAAGTT
>NZ_JAHGAH010000912.1:0-791 GCF_030248475.1 Vibrio sp. D173a | reverse complement strand
TATAGCCGATACCTTTAAAAAACTACTGACACAAAAACGTACGTCGCAAATGTTGAATTTAGTCTGTGGATGCCTGTTCGTGGGGTTCAGCGTACAACTGGCTTTGTTTCAGCTATAATTTCAGTGAGTTATAAATTTTCTAACGCATGGATATTCGCGCTAAAGGTCTGACTAGCGTGGCCGATAATTAAATAGAGTTATGATTTGTGCTATCTTCATTCACTGGTTGATTGATGGAATGGATGTTGGCTGAATGGATATTGAGTTGATGTTTATTGGTACACAACATCACAGGCAGGGAGACAGATAAATGAGTGACGGGGCATTTACCCAAAAACGTCAGTACTACCGCTTAAAATACCCGAAGGGGGCTAGGCCGATCATGCGCATTAAAGATGAGCTGTTTCAGGTCAGTGAGGTCTCGGAGAAGGGCGTGCGTGTCATGACACGAAATGTCAGTCACTTTTATCGTGGACTCTCGATGGCGGGTACACTCGATCTACATGATGAAAAGCAGGTCGATGTCACTGGCGCGGTATTACGCTTTGATGGTAATGAAGTCATTATTCAATTATCTCGTGGCCCAAGCTTTAAAGACATGGTGTCGGAACAACGCCGCATTCGCCAACGCTACCCCGCATTTTTCGCAAGTTTAAGAGCGGCATAGGCGAGTAGATTAAAGTAGCTGAGAACATTAAAAAGCCCGAGAGTGAAACAACTCTCGGGCTTTTTGTATCTATTGCCATGATAACTCTATAGAGCCACCTGTAGATGGTATTAAGTTATCTGCA
>NZ_JAHGAH010000911.1:0-561 GCF_030248475.1 Vibrio sp. D173a | reverse complement strand
AACTTAGACTGGTTCCCTATGGGTGGCTTTGTGAGTGATGATTTTGAAGACTATGAAAGTTGGGGCGAGCACATAAAAGACATCATGTGGCATGCTGTTCTTCCTTTGATTTGCTATCTCATTGGTGATTTCGCAACTCTTACAATGACGATGAAAAACAATCTAATGGAGAACATCTCAGCGGATTATATTCGCACCGCGATAGCTAAAGGCCTGCCATTTAAGCAAGCGGTGAAGAAGCACGCATTACAAAATAGCCTTATTCCGATAGCGAGCCACTTTGGTAACTCTTTGTTGTTCTTTATGTCAGGCTCATTTTTGATTGAAGTGATTTTTAATATTGATGGTATCGGCTTGCTTGGTTACGAGTCGATTATTGAGCGTGATTATCCGGTCGTAATGGGGATAGTTGCTATTAATGCGGCGATGTTGATGATCGGCAACATTTTATCTGATTTATGTGTTGCTGCAGTCGATCCGAGAGTGAGGTTTGGCGCATGATTAAGTTAACCCCACTAACGCAAAAAAAGATCAAGCATTTCAAAGAGATTAAACGCGGTT
>NZ_JAHGAH010000910.1:0-1294 GCF_030248475.1 Vibrio sp. D173a | reverse complement strand
GTAGGCCTCCAATTTCAGGATAGCGGTCAAATACGACAGGTTTCACGCCATTGCGCACTAGGATATCAGCGGCTGCCAAGCCTGCAGGGCCTGCACCAATGATGGCAACACTGAACTTTGCCAGTGCTGTAACTAGCTAACGAAATAGTAGATCGGTGTCAAATGTTTCATAGCATTGCATATCGTGTAGAATGCGCTCATCGTTTTAGTTGAGACTTAATATGAAGCATTTTGATTCAAATGAACTACTTATCGGCTCTATAGTTTTATTAGTTGGTATTCTGATTGGCAGTTTCTGGTTAGGTAATACCTCCGAGTGGGCAACCCCTCTTGGTTCTTTAGGAACAGCTGGTACGCTAATTTTCTTGATTTTTCAAAATATAGAACTTCGTAAACGCCAAGATGCCGAGCAAAATCAACAAGATGAAATATGGAAAGAACAAAAAGAAATGCTTCATTTCCAGAAATACCAAGAGCACAAAAAAGCGTTCTTAGAGCACATCGATTATCTAGAGAGTTTGTACACTCATAAATTACACTTCAAACACAAAAGTTCTCTATACAGTAAAGTCTTTCCTTTGAACAGTTTTGAGAACTGTCAATCATCTATTGACGAATTGGAAAGTAGTAGTGCTCTTAAAAATTTGCTCGAACTTTCTGGGAAAATTGACGATAATCTATACTCTCAAAATATTTGTTATCAAAGTCTATTTAATAATATCCTAGATATATCCAACATACTTGGATTAGATATCGTTAACGATAAATTAGGCACAATTGAAATTTCGGATAAAGTGGAACTGGATTTTTTTGATCCTACTGTGACTATAGATATGATTAAGCACATCATTGTACAAATCATAGACTTCGCACGACTTACCCGATGCGAACTTCCCCAAAAGAGATACAAAAACATCCGCTCCAATTGGATTAAAGTTCAACTCCAACTCCTAGAACCTTGTCTTGAAGCAAAACTTACGACTTTCACTTTACGTGACATTGATAATTCGAATGAACAGATATTTATTCTAGCCTTAGCTTGGAGTTATCTTGACAACATCGACGAACAATCCGATAAACAATTAGCTTTAAACGTTAAATTATTCAGCTTGTTTTTCGACAGAGGATGCTATAGCGAACTAACATTGAATGAACACAATTTGAATAGCCTGTTAAACGAAATATGGTGCACATTTGAGCAACTTTCGGAAGAAACGACTGACACGAAAACGAAAGAATGGTATTTCATACTATCCAAAGCAGCAAGGTTTAACGTGTTAGGTAAAATGCTTCC
>NZ_JAHGAH010000091.1:0-24352 GCF_030248475.1 Vibrio sp. D173a | reverse complement strand
TAATAATCGTGCTGAACGCGCCATTAAACCGCTGGTCATTGGCAGAAAAAATTGGCTGTTCTCAAACACACCAAATGGTGCTGATGCGAGCGCGATGCTTTACAGCATCGTCGAGACAGCGAAAGCCAACGGCCTTATCCTCTACGACTACATGGTCAAGTGCATGAAAGAGCTCGCGAAAGCGGAGCCTGATATCGATGCGCTCCTACCTTGGAACTTCAAACATTAACAACACCGCCCCGTGGGTTCATGGGGCGCATACCAAAGGATGGCGTAGTGTATTCACTGCTTCCTAGTGACTTAGAATGAAAAAAGCCACCGACATGCGGTGGCTTCTGTTTTGACCTTTGTTTCGCTCTCAACCAAATCAGCTTAAAGAGCCAAATCATCAAGTATTAGTGCAGCTTCAAGTTCGGACGCAGTACGCGGTTGATACGGCCAACCAGCATCATCAGGCCTGTCTTAATCACGCCATGCAGCGCCATTTGGTGCATGCGGTATAGCGAAATGTAAACCACACGAGCGATACGACCTTCAACCATCATCGAACCTTTGGTTAGGTTGCCCATCAAGCTACCAACCGTAGAGAAGCGGCTTAGAGAAACCAGAGAACCGTGGTCTTTGTATTCGTAAGCTTTTAGTTCACGACCATTTAACTTAGCAACGATGTTAGTAAACGCTTGGCTAGCCATTTGGTGCGCAGCTTGTGCTCGTGGCGGAACAAAAGAGCCATCAGGCTGAGTACATTGTGCTAGATCACCAATAACGAAGATGTCGTCATCACGTGTGGTTTGTAGCGTGTTTTTCACTACAAGCTGGTTAATACGGTTCGTCTCTAGACCTGCGATGTCTTTAATGAAGTCAGGCGCTTTGATACCCGCAGCCCATACCATGATTTGCGCAGGGATCTTCTCACCGTCTTTCGTCGTCAGACCGTCTTTGTCCGCCTGCGTCACCATGGTCGCTGTGCGTACGTTGACACCCAACTTAACCAGCTCTTGGTGTGCCGCAGAAGAAATACGTGGAGGAAGCGCAGGAAGAATACGTTCGCCCGCTTCAACTAGGTTTACGTTTAGCTTGCTAGAATCTAGGTCGCCAAAGCCATAAGTACGCAGCTCTTTCACTGCGTTGTGAAGCTCAGCAGAGAGTTCAACACCAGTCGCACCCGCTCCAACAATCGCGATATCTACCGTGCCATTACCGTTTTTCGCGTGCAGTTTTAGGAACTCGTTGTTCATTTCACTACGGAAACGGTGTGCCTGTTCTGGGCTATCTAGGAAGATACAGTTGTCACGAACACCAGGAGTGTTGAAATCGTTAGATGTAGAACCAATTGCCATCACTAGAATATCGTATTCTAGTTCACGGCTTGGCATAAGAAGTTCGCCGTGCTCGTCCTTAAGCTCACTTAGAATGATCACTTTACGTTCACGATCGATGTCTTGAAGGCTGCCCATTTGGAAGTCAAAGCTGTGGTTTTTTGCGTGAGCACGGTAGCTCAGTGCATCCACACCTTCGTCCAAAGAACCTGTTGCTACTTCGTGTAACAATGGTTTCCACAAGTGGCTCGCTTTACGGTCTACCAGTGTAATTTGCGCACGGTTCTTACGACCCAGAGTGCGGCCCAGTTTGGTTGCCAACTCAAGGCCACCAGCACCGCCGCCTACAACGATAATGCGTGTCACAATGTTATCCTCTACAAAAATGAATATATGGGTTCAGCTCTATGCAGACTCACAGTGCTCTGCGGTCATACATCCAACCGATGAATTCTTTGGTCTCTAGAGGTGAGCTCACTTTTGGATAAACGCCGATACCATCTTGTTTTTGCTTCTTATTTCATTTGCTTGTTGATGCGCATCGGTTTACACGTCTGAAACATGCGATCTCAGACAAAAAATGGGCAAGTTTCTTACTTGCTCTCAATTTTTTTTGATATTTATCAAATTATTTTTACGAAGTTCATTATATAGGGCTATCTTTTGATGGCAACAAAAATCCTTACTCTGGATACAGATTGGCTAATTTTCATCTACTTAACGGTATCGTTTTCGTGCCACAAAAGGTTAAAACAATAAATCAAGATAATAAATAGCTACAAAATGTAAATTTCTACAGAATTATTACTATCAAGTTGAGCAAAGCCAGAAACAGAAACGGCACTTCGAAAAGTACCGTTTAAAGGTAGTTAAATCATTTGCTCTGGTACAAGTTAAGCGTTTTTGAATGCCTTCATCGCTTGCAAATGGTGAGAGATTTTCTTGAATTTATGCGCTTGAGTTTCATCCCAAATGATTTGGTAGTGTTTATCCAATTCTGCTGCGGTTTTTGAGTTGTCGTGAATTTCATCTTCTTTCGACAAAATAACCAAACAGCGCTCTTGATTTTTCGTACGGAACTGCCGGACACATTTGGTTGCAATGTCTTCGTACTCTTCTGGACGGTCAATACGACCTGCCATCGTCTTCTCTGGGTGCAAATTCGGGTTGAACATCACTTGTTTGATGCCGCAAAGAAAACCGATTCGCTCTGACCAGTATGCGCCAAGACCCACACCACAAATCAGTGGATTTGGATCGTTCGCTTGGTCGATGACCTTAGACACTTCTTTCAATAAGTGCTGCATGTCATGCTTAGGATGAAGTGTGCTGTAGTTGATGAAACGAACGTCATCATCGATGAACTGTAATTGAAGAACTTTTTCGTGGTTACCTGGGCTTGTACTATCAAAGCCGTGCAAGTAAATAATCATGTGTACCTCTCCCTGTGACTTGCTGGTACTTCACTTTAAACTACCACTATTTCCTTATGGTTAAAGAGGAAAAAGTCATGAGTTATCAAAACAGTGATCTTCAATACATAATAAGTCTTTAAACTCGCTAGCACTGTCTAAGTATTGTTCATCATCCCACAATTTGTAGGCGACTAAATACCATAGCATTGCCATCATTCGAGTTCTTGGCATCCAAGCTTGAACGCCTTTTAGCCACAAATCCACGTCTTCAATTTGACGAACTTGGCAATACCTGACGACGCCATCTTCAATTGGTACGTCAGCCAGTTGCAAAATAAGGGTGAGATCAAGTCTTGGGTCCGCTAAGCCTGCGTATTCCCAATCAATGACTTTCACACCGTCTTGGCCGCGCACTAAGTTGTAACAACCAAGGTCAAAATGACACAGTACTGCTGGGATTTGTTCTACGCTTGGTTCAGAACGCCACTTGCGGTACAACATCTCAAACTCCGTGCCTACGTACTTGCCCCCTAGCTCTAACCAATAATGATCGATACGTGAGAGATAAGAGAATGGCACTAATGGAATCGACGTTGCTGAATACTCATGGATCGCAGCCGCTATTGGCAGTAACTCTTCAATATCAATTCCCGGTTTGGTGAGAGTATCACCCGGCACCCACTCCACCAATAAACCTTGCTCGTGAACAAACACGGGCTTCGGGCCTAAATTGAGCGGAGCAATCGCGTTGAGAACTTGATATTCATTGTGGCGAGATATAGCAAAGGCCTTGCATACATTACTGGTCGGTCGCCAGACGTAAGCAAGGCCTTCAGAGGATTCCAACCGCCAACAGCGATTGGTCAATCCACCAGTGACGGTTTGAACCTTCACTGGTGGCGAAGTAAAGAAGCCATCAAGAGTATTTAAACTCGGGTCTAATTGTTTCGCTTGTTGCCAAGAAAACCACGCCATGACTGACTTCTCCACTCAGGTCATAAGACCAAACAGAATCAATTAAAGGCCAAATAGGCTCTTAGATTGTTCTTTACGGATTTCTGTCTCATCCGCCCACTCAATCAGACCAGTTTCAAGGTCCATTAGACGCATGGTCATTTTGTAGTAAACGTCTTTGTCACTACCTGCATTTTTCACGATGCTAGAAAGGTTTCCGTAAAGCATGTATTGCGCACCGACCATTTTACCAAATTGGATTGCTGTGCTTTGGTTCACTAGCTCGTCAGTGTTTTGGAAGTTAAGTTGCTCACGAACCGACTCAACGCGGTCCATATCTACGAAACGGAACTTACCAGAGTTCAGCATCTTAGTAGAGATAGTGTCTGTGATTGATTCCGTATCAATATGTTCGCTTGTCTTGTTCTTGATACGCTCAACAAACACGATAGGACGTTGGTCACGAGTAATTGCTGCCACTGAACCTGACATCATCATGCTATCGACCATTTCGCCAGCAATTTTTTGTAGATCCGTCGAACCGAAATCGATCGTTGTGGTTTCAGTCGCTTGCGCATCACCGTAAGAGACTTTGTTTGAACAACCACCCAGAATGACGGCAAGACCTAAAAGAGCAATAATACTTTTTTTCATGAGAGTTCCTTAGTTTGTGTTTCATCCCGAGACGTCTCCATCTTGGGAAAGCAGCATAGCTACCTAAAAAATATGTATCCCAAAGCTTGGGTTAGTTATCTTGTGCTTCGCGAATTTGTACACGGAATTGAGTCCCATTCGGGTTCACCGTCACTTCAGACAAAGTCACTTGTTCAAATCCACGCACAATCATTTTGCGCCATGGACCTGGTTTGGTATTCACTTCTAATCCAGTATTGTCATACCAGTAAAAACGATAAAGAATCTCTTGATCGCCTTTGTAATTGCTGCTCAGTTGAACAACACCGCGTGGACGGTCATCCACATAAGTCGTGGTAATGCTGTCTACCAACAGGCGACTACCCATAACGTTATCGTGGAAGAAAACCTTTTGTGTTTGGCCATCGATTCGGATTCCCGCAGTGTTATCTGCACAACCTGCTAAACCTACTATCACTGCCAAACCTATAAGCCATGCTCTCATTACAACCTCCCTAGCTGTTTATGCCACACCGTAGAATGTGTTCCCTGACGAGAAACCCAAACCAACGTTGTTTGCTGTGCTGGCACTTCGAATTGATACACCTGATCACCAACGTTCAGACTCTGCTGGCCAGGCTTGACGACTTTCGATGCCGTTTTCACCGTGCCCGGAAGTGTCTGCCAACTTCTGGTATCAGGTTGTTCAGTTAGTGTATTCCACACGTTGAAAAGAATGTTGCCGACATCATCACCCTTCGCCGCTTCTTTTCGAATTCTGTCTTTAGCCCAAACACGAATTGCCTGACGAATCACAATCGTCGTTAAACGCTCGTGCAAATCGTTTTGCGCCATGGCATTCACATCGGCCAATGTGCTTGAAGGTAGCTTTTTACCATTCAACGCAACATCACCAAAACGTTGTGTTCCGCGCTTCGGATAATAAGGCAGTGCGAGCGAGTAGATCGCGCCATCACCTCGGCTGTCATAGATTGGTAAATCAATACGCCAACCTTGTAGCGCTTCTACCACACCTTGCTCATCAATCACAATCACGCGACCTTGCGACTTACTCAGCCCTGATGGTGCTTTGCCGTAGCGCTTCTCTAGCATACGCAGATCTTGACGCATACCGAGCTTTTTCGCCGCATACATCGTGCTTTCAATAACTTGCTTGTTATCTGGCATCACTGCAAGTGCACGACGATAGTCTACATACGCACTGTTCAAAGCTCGTGACGCTTCATACAGCAACCCAGAAAGGTAGAATAAGTAACCATTTTGTACAGAGCTCAGCTTTTTGCCTGCGTCTGGGTAGTTGGCTAACACGCTACCTAAGTTCGCTGACATACCTTGCTTCTTAAGATCCTTCTCTGCTTGGTTTAGTTCCTTTTCACGTGCTTTCTTTGCCGCTTCTTGAACTTGGTTTGCGCGGCGCATTTCAACCAGCGCCCCTTCAAGGTCATTTTTTTGTAGGTAGTTCAGACCAAGGTACAAATGCAAAAAGCCGAGTTCATAGTCGGCAGGTTGGTATTCATTTAAATTGTCGTTAACGGCAAGAGAACCCACACTGGTCGCCGTTTCCGTAACAGAAATAGTAGCGCGATCTTGTTGTTTGCGTACTGCACGATAGCTGTCTTCAAGTGAACTCAGGCTGGTTGGGTAGTCTTGCGCAAGAAACGAGATTCGGCCTTGTTCAAAGTTACCAAGTATTTCGCCACCGACATCACTCGATTGCAGTTGCTCAGCCTTGGCATATTCGCCAGCAACCACAGCTTGATAAACTTCTTTATTTTGGTCGCTATAATGACTGAACAGATTGCCAGCGGATAAGTTTGCACATCCTGTAGCAAGCAAAGTCCAGCCTATCAATCCAAATAGCTTCACACCATGTTTCACATTTATCTCCACAAATGTGTTGTTCAAGGAAGAAGTGGATGAGTCACCCTCACCCACTCCTAATAGGTTAGCTCAATACCATAGGGCCTAAAGGACGACCGCCCACTAGGTGCATATGAATATGATAGACTTCCTGACCGCCATGTGAGTTACAGTTTACAATCAAACGGTAACCGTCTTCTGCAATGCCTTCTTCTTTAGCGAGCTTCTTCGCAACCGTGAACATACGGCCCATCATTGCCTCATCTTCCACGTCCACGTCATTGGTTGTCGGGATCAGCTTGTTCGGGATGATAAGGATATGGCTTGGCGCACGCGGATTGATATCACGAAATGCCGTTACTAAATCATCTTGGTAAAGGACATCTGCTGGGATTTCTTTGCGAATAATTTTGCTAAAGATGGTTTCTTCCGCCATGGGTACTCCATTTTATAAGGTGTGTAACCTATTTAGTATGCGCTAAGCCAAAAGCGAGCTCAATAAAAAACAGTGTTCACTTAACATTATCAATATAAGTCGTGACGTTGAAGCTTTTTTTGTCGTGTGCGTCATAAAACGTGCGTCGCAAACTCAATACAGTCCGATGAATTTTGTTACTTTTTTAAGACAATTCTAATTTATGTTGTCTATTTTTGGGGGAGGAAGCTCACTTATGCGGGGTTCAGTAATTAAAAGGATGTATGCAGGCTTTGCGCTGATCATCGTCTTATTCGCAGTCACGATTGCCATTATGATGGGGGGCATGAATGATATTCACGGTAAGTTTGAGACTGTATCCAAGTCTTCTCTGCCGCTTGTCTCTTTATCTAACCAAACCAGTGTAGAACTTCTTTCTGCCAACAAATCTTTTAAAGACTTCCTGACCACAGAGAATAAACAACGTATGGATCAGATGCGTCAGGAATTTGCCAAATCTCAACAAAGCTTCGAAGCAACATTGAGCCAACTTGAAGTTGCAAGCCAAATCTACCCTTCCCTTGCCGAGCCTTTTTCTCAGCTTAAAGAACTTGAGCAGAGCTACTTTACCGAAGCAAAGGAAGCAATGGACAACTACGAAGCGATGTTCGCTGCACAAGAAGAAGTGCAAAAATCTTCTCGTCGCTTCCAACAACTCAATACTGAGCTATCTGTTGGTCTAAAAGAATACGTGGCGGATCAATCCAGCATCTCAGTTAAAGTGATGGCGAAAAGCTACTTTATTAAGCTGAAAGATGCAGAATTGATTACGTCAGATGCGCTGGCAAGCTCAAATCCTGAGTTTGTAACGCAAGCTGTAGCAAAAAACCGCAAGGCGGTGACGCACCTGAATTACGCTTTCCGCGGTTTGGTGACTCAACTTCCTGAACTTAAAGAAGCCTTCGGCGAGTCTGTTGAACAATTTACCCGTGATGTAGGTACGCGTGGTGGTGTTTTAGACCAACACAATAACTATCTATCGGCACGTGCGGCGCTTTACAACAACATCGCCAACCTTGCCACCAAAGTTGACTCAAGCATGTCGATTCTTGAGCAGTTCACTACAACAGCAACCAATAAGCTGAACGAATCCCTTGCAGACGCAGGCGACATCTACTCAGCAGGTGTTATCAAAGCGATTGTGATTGGCGTCATTGTGGTGTTGTTTGCAACGGCTATCGGTTACCACATTGCTCATAGTGTTCGTGAGCCACTGACTCGTATTCTGAAGGCATTAGAAGGTCTGACAGAAGGCGACATGACACAACGCATTGATATTCGTTACAACAACGAATTCAGCCGTGTGAGTGGTCATATCAATACGCTGGCTGACAGCCTACATAACATCCTTGTTAAGCTGAACGACGCATCAGAAAATCTAGCGTCTACAGCCTCAACGAATGAGCAGACGTCTTCTCAAGCACAAGCTCAGTTGAACTCTCAGCGTGAGCAAACCGCAAACGTAGCCACGGCAATGACAGAAATGTCTCACTCAGTACAAGAAGTCGCGCAAAGTGCTCAAGGCTCGTTAGAGATGGTACAGCGTGTTGAAACGGCTTCTGATCAAGGCCGTAACGTCATGAACAGCAACATCTCAACCATCAACCAGCTTGAGACACGCTTGAACGAATCCGTCTCTGCGGTTTCTGAGCTACAAAAAATGAGTGGCCAAATCGGCTCAATTCTGGATGTGATTCGTAATATTGCGGAACAAACCAACCTGCTTGCGCTGAATGCAGCGATCGAAGCGGCACGTGCTGGTGAACAAGGGCGCGGGTTTGCGGTAGTGGCAGATGAAGTTCGCGTACTGGCTTCCAAGACCACACAATCTACAACTGAGATTGAAGCAATGATCAGTAACCTTCAATCCAGTTCTCAGTCTGCTAACCAAGTTATTCAAAGCTGCATGAGTGATATGGAAATATCCGTTGAGCAAGCCTCTAAGGCAAACAGCTCAATGGAAGAAATCCAAGCGCTGATCATCGAAATCAGTCAGATGAGTACCCACATATCCCAAGCGGCGGCTGAGCAGAGCGAGACTTCTGCAGATATTGCGCGCAACATTGAAGACATCAATAGTATTGCTGACCAGAGCTACCATGCAATGTCTAGCATCGCGCAAACCAGTGAATCTTTGACTCAACTGGCACATCAACAAAACGAACTGGTTCATCGATTTAAACTATAAAGTTTTATGTAAAAACTAGAAAATTCATTGCAACCAACTGTATAAGGGCGACTTTTTATTGAAGTCGCCCTTGTTTTTTATGAGCTGTGTCTACATATGGTTTATATGGCTTGCTCATCCCTTTTCTTTTCTCTTTTCGAGCAAGCCAAATAAGAAGGAAAACCTATGGCTGTTCATGTTGGTATTATCGACCAAGATCCAGTGAGATTAGTCACTCCTCTTTTGGATAATCGCACTGTAAGTACACATATCGTCTTCATCGGCGACAAAAGCCAATCCGATATGTACGAGCGACTGAGCGCAGTATTAGAGCAGCGAGAAATTACGTCTGAATTCTTTGAAATTCCTTCTGCAGTAAACACTTCTCTGATCAAACAATCTGTCCATCAATTGGCAAAAGACCTCCATGACCGAGGTGAAGAAGTAAAACTCAATGCAAGCTGTGGCCTCCGTCACCGACTGCTTTCCGTGTACGAAGTCTTCCGTACGTACCGCTGGCCAATCTTCGTAGTAGAACCAAACAGCGATAAACTGTGCTGGCTTTACCCTGATGGCAAAGAAGACACGCAAGTGGAAGACCACATTACGATTTCTGATTACCTCACTATTTTCGGTGCGCGCGGCGAATTCCACCACGTAGACCTTCCACCTCAACTCGATCAAAAGCTTTACGAACTGGGTGAACGCTGGGCATCTAACGCGCTGGAGCTTGGCCCCGGCCTTGCAACACTGAACTACCTTGCAACCACTTGTCGTAAAGAACAAAAGCTGGATGTCGAGCTTTCAGAGAAGCAACAAGGCTACCGTGAGCTGAACATGCTACTGACCGATTTGGTTGAAGCGCAAATCGCCACGTACGAAAACGGTGTTCTAACCTTCGCGGATGAAGATGCTCGTCGTTTCTCTAACGGTGAATGGCTAGAAACACTGGTGCACAGCACTGTCAAACAAATCCAAGACACCATGCCGACGATCCAAGACCGTTCGTTGAATGTGCAGGTTTACCGCAAACTCGGTGAAAGCGAAGTTCGTAATGAACTTGACGTAGCAACGGTGGTAAACAACAAGCTTCACATCATTGAATGTAAGACGAAAGGGATGCGTGATGATGGCGATGATACCCTATACAAGCTGGAATCGTTACGTGACTTATTAGGCGGCCTGCAAGCGCGAGCGATGCTAGTCAGCTTCCGCCCACTGCGTCACAACGACATCACTCGTGCAGAGGACTTAGGTTTAGCGTTGATCGGCCCTGATGAGCTGAAAGATCTCAAAACGCACCTAACCGCATGGTTTAAAGCCGCTGGCGGTTCTGACGAAATTTAATCGTTAATATCCGATCAAAAAAAGCAGCCTCGAGCTGCTTTTTTATTGCTGCAGATTTGTTGTTTGAATACTCCGACAACACTGCCAGATAGAAAAAGCCAGAGGCGAACCTCTGGCTTTTTCCGTTTGTTTAAATGCCAACTAAATGTTGTGCTTAAAGCATCTTACGCGCTGCTTCTACTACAACTTTAATTGAGCGAGCTTCCGTTTCTTTCAGCGTTGAATGATCTGGAATCTCTTTTTGTGTGCGGTTGATGATTACACCCGCCACACAACCTGCTTTTAGACCTGAGCTTGCGCACATAGTTAGCAGTGTTGCTGACTCCATTTCGAAGTTCAGAACGCCCATGTCTTGCCACTCTTGCATAGAACCTTGGAAACGCTTAACAACACGGCCAGAGAAAGTGTCGTAACGCTCTTGACCTGGATAGAAAGTGTCACTTGAAGCAGTCACACCCATATGAACTGTTGCACCAGACTCTTCAACCGCTGCTTTCATAGCTGTTGCGATTTCAAAATCTGCTACTGCTGGGAACTCCATTGGAGCAAAGTGTAGGCTCGCGCCGTCTAGACGAACAGAACCTGTAGTAACGATCATGTCACCCACGTTTACGTGTGGTTGGATTGCACCAGTAGTACCTACACGTAGGAAAGTGCGAACGCCAAGCTGAGCCAACTCTTCTACTGCGATAGAAGTAGATGGGCCACCGATACCAGTAGAACAAACCACAACAGGTTTACCGTCTAGCTCTGCACGGTATAGCGTGTATTCACGGTGACTTGCTAGAAATACTGGGTTTTCCATTTCTTCAGCGATTTTTTGTACGCGTGCTGGATCGCCTGGAATGATTGCTAGAGTAGCACCATTAAGATCCGCTTCAGTAACACCTAAATGGAATACAGCTTGAGACATAAGTCGCTCCTTGTTGTGGCTTATTTTGTAAACAATAAGCTCATTAATAAGTTGTTGGGTACAGATGCACTGTAGCGAACCTTTTACCAACATTGAGTGATCACAGTCACAATAAAACAATGTAATAAATCTACACTTTCAGGACAGAAAAAAGCCCAAGGTATGATGACCTCGGGCTATTTATTCAACATTCAAAGATGTATTAAAGGTTGATACTACTTCAGTTGTTTTGATTCAAAGCGAAGCAGACGCAGTGCATTCAGTGTGACCAGTGCGGTAGCACCACTGTCGGCAAGAACTGCAACCCATAAACCGGTAATACCCAGTAAACTTGTTACTAAGAACACACCTTTTAGGCCTAATGCTAACGCCACGTTCTGACGAATGTTGTTCAGCGTCGCACGTGATAGTTCGATCATACCAGCGAGTTCGATCAAACGGTTGTGAGTCAGCGCGGCATCAGCCGTTTCGAGTGCAACGTCAGTACCACCTCCCATCGCAATGCCAATGCTTGAAGCTTTCATCGCTGGTGCGTCGTTAATACCATCGCCTACCATCGCAACCGTGTGCTGCGCTGAAATCTCTTCTACGTAGTGCACTTTGTCTGCTGGTAGCAAACTTGCTTTGTAATCAAGGCCAATTTGGTTCGCAATTGCTTCGGCACTGCGAGGGTTGTCACCTGTTAGCATCACAGATGAAATACCCAGTTTCTTCAATGCAGCAACGGCTTGTTGAGCATCTTGACGAAGCGTGTCTTGCCAAGCAATCAAACCTATCACTTCGTTATCGTGGCGTGCGATAACCACAGTTTTACCCTGCCCTTCCAACGCTAAGACTTGCTGCTCTACCTGTTGTGAGATTGGGAAGTCAGCTTTCGATGGTGCAATCACCTGAACCAGTTTGCCTTCAACAAGCCCTGTCACACCAGAACCAACCTGCGCGGTTTTGTCTGCAGCTTCAGGAATGTTGATGCCTTGCTCTTGCGCTTTGTTCACCAAAGAAATTGCTAGCGGGTGACTTGAGCCAATCTCAATCGAAGCGGTCAAGCTCAGCAGTTGTTCTTCCGTCACATCAAACGGCACCACATCAGTTACTTGCGGTTTGCCCTGTGTCAGAGTGCCCGTTTTATCGAAAGCGACTGATTCAACACGACCCAATAGCTCAAGCGCTGCACCACCTTTGATCAGTGCGCCTCGTTTTGCCGCCGCCGCTAAGCCAGAAGTGATCGCCGCCGGCGTAGAGATAACCAAAGCACAAGGACATGCGATCAACAATAACGCTAAACCACGGTATACCCACGTTTCCCAAGGTTGAGCAAACAACAATGGTGGTGTAATGATGACTAATAGAGAAACAAGCATCATCAACGGTGTGTACCAACGGCTGAACTTATCGAGGAAACGTTCAAGTGGCGCTTTACGTGATTCCGCTTCTTCAATCAAATGTAGGATACGGTCAATCGCGTTCTCACCTTGGCGAGACGTCACTTTGACTTGAACGACTTTATCGACAACCACAGCACCCGCCATGATTTTGCCGCCTTCGTTGTTCTCTACGGGAACAGACTCGCCCGTTAATGCACTTTCATCAAAGCTTGCCGCTTGAGTCATCAGTACGCCATCAGCTGGCATACGACCACCCGGCGCTACTTCAATCACATCACCCGGCTGTAGCTGTGACGCAGGCACGTCTTGACGTTCGCCGTCCACAATCAGCGTTGTGTTCTCTGGAACAAGATCCATCAAAGCTTGAACACCGCTACGAGCACGAGATGATGCATATGCTTCTAACTTTTCACCAATAAGGAAAAGCAATAGCACCATCGCCGCTTCAGCGGTTTCACCGAGGTAAAGCGCACCTAAAGCCGCCACACTCATTAATGTTTCAATCGCAAATGGCGTACCACTGCGAGCCAACTTGACCGCTTTCATCGCAACCGGATATAAGCCGAGCAAGCAGGTTAAAGTAAATAGCCAAGTACTCAGCGTTGGATTGAAGTCAGAAATGATGCCAGCAAACGCCATCGCACCTGCAATGGATAGGATTTGAACATTGTCTTTGATAACGCCCAACCAACCCTTTTTCTCTGCTTTTGGTTTGGGTGCATCTGTCGATGTCAGTGGGAAACCAGTTTGATGAGAAACCTGCTCGATGACAGAAGCCAACGCACGATTATCAAAATCGACCACTAACTTTTCTGTAGCGAACAAGACCTTGGCATTTGTGACACCCTCAACAGAAGAAATGGCCTTTTCTAGCTTTTGAGCACAGGCAGGACAATCCATGCCCGATACTAGCCAACTATGACGAATGGAGGATTCGAGGGGTTCGGCAGGGCCTTCGTCTTCAACAGAATCCGAGCTACAGCTTCCGCCACTGCAGCAAGAATCTTCCGAAGTGATCACGCTTGCTTGCGTAATATTAAGCGTTGGTTTTGCTGGCGTGCAGCAAGAATCGTTTGCTCCTAGCGCCACCGCAGATTTGACTTTGCCTGTTTGGCAATCTTGATGTTTTGTACACATAATTCACTTTCCTTATTGGTGATAAGTCTCTATTTATCACTAAGAATAAACCTTAGAGCTAACTCCAAGGTCAAGTGTATTTATGTGCATTTCACGAAATTTCTGCTTTTTCATCTTCCATAGCGGTCGCTACTTCATCTATCAACACCGCATCATGGGAACAGAAAGGCTGAGTATTGACGCAAGTGATCGCAGGATCGTCTTCAATGTCTTCTTCTCCGAAGTTTTGCATCAGATCTTTAATGTGTTTGTTCAGCACGACTAACGCCAGCAACCCAAACACTATCGTACCCACTGCTTGCCCATATAATACACCAAGCGCGCCATACCATTGCGATCCAAAGGAAACAAAAGGCAGAGTACCAATTGTTGCTTTACCCAAGTTCAACGCCGTGGAATAAAGTGGTTTACCGAGATTATTAAAAGAAGTGTTAGCGACAAATAAAGTCCCATTGAAGACAAACGTAATGGCAACATAGGTGCAAAATGCGATAACAATAATCGCGGCGTCTCCCGTTAGGCTAAACATCGCTACGATGTAATCTTGCAGCACATAAAGCAGAGCACAAACGCCTAGGGTGTAAATCGTAGTCACCAATAAAGAATCGGTCAGAGTGCGCTTCACACGATCCATACGCTCCGCACCAAAGTTCTGCCCAATGATCGGGCCAACCGCGCCAGAAAGCGCAAAAATAACAGCAAAGCACACTGGCGTTAAACGTCCAATCACAGCAACCCCTGCCACAAAATCTTCACCAAATTGTGCAATGTGAGTAGTCACAATCGCATTACCAATTGGTGTGGCAGTGTTAGTGATAATGGCCGGTATCGCGATCGCCAAGATAGGTTTGAGATTATTTCTGAAGATATCGAAGTCTGGAAGAGACATCAATTTGTGCACGTTAATCAGCGGATAAAGGGAGAAAGCCAATACTGTGAAACGAGCGATCACCGAAGCCGCTGCAGCCCCCTCTACGTTCCATTTAAAGACAAATATAAACAGTGGATCGAGAATCGCGTTAACAATACCACCAGCTAAAGTTGCCCACATAGAGCGCTTTGCATCACCCGCGGCTCGCAAACCGGCACCTGCCGACATACCCAATGCCAGAATCGGCGCACTTGGCAATAGAATGTTGAGATACGCTTCAGCACGCTCAGCAGCAACACCCTCAGCACCGATGGCGGCTAATAGCTCTGGGATATGAATGTACATACCAATGGTGATGACCAAGCTGATCATAAAAGCAACCAACATGATACTGCCACTGGTCAGACTAGCGCGTTCAAAGTCCTTCGCGCCAATCGCTTTAGATACCAGGGCGCCCATGGCAATCGACGTGCCGATAGAGGCTGAAGTGGAAAAGAAGATCAACGTTCCTGCAAAGCCGACGGCAGCCGCGAGCTCCACCTGCCCCAGCATACTGATGAAGAGCATATCGAGTAAATCGACGACAAACAGAGCCATCAAACCAACGGAACCGGCTCCAGACATCACCAGAATGTGGCGCATCGTAGAACCTTGGACAAACTTCGCGTCTTGCGTAGACATACTCTTCCTCAACGACAAAAAGACGCCGAGGCGTCTTTCGTCTTAATACTTATTATTTTGATATTAAACGGGATGTTGAAAACATTCGTTTAGCGTTTTGCCGATGGCTCTTAATACATCGCGTCTTGTAATCACACCGACGAGCTTCTCTTTATCATCGACCACAGGATACATTTTAGGTTTACCTATCTGCATCATGTCAGCCAGTTCGATAATAGACATTTCTGGCGACACAGACAGAACATCGTCATGCATACACTCTTCGACCGTGTGTGTATCCTGACAGTGATAACTGGCTTTAACGAGTTTGTCTAAAAGGTCTTGCTCAGAAAGGAATCCAATGACTTTCTCGTTTTCGTTAATCACAGGTCCACCTAGAGTAACACTTTGCATCACCTTGTCCAAAGCCGCCGTCAACGACATGTCCTTGGTGAAAGTCACCGCCTGTAACGTCATATAATCTTTAACTTTAAGTGAGTGCATTCTTATCTCCTTAGCGGCACATTTTTGCTGCCTTTAAGATAAGTGTCGTCTAATTTCTTGATTTTACTAAATGGAAATTAGCAATTTTATTTATAGGTGCTGTCTATTGATCTTTATCCAAATCAATACATAACACAAACCTATAGATATGCAGTTGCATATTTATTTAAAGTCACATGGAAAAACTATTTCGCTGCAAGCAAAGAATATACAAGCTTGAAATCATTCGAGTCAGAAACGAGTCAACACAGAAAGACCAAAAAGAAATAACTAGCTATGCAGTACAAACAAAAAAGCCAGCCCCAAATCAGGCTGGCTTTCATTGTATTATCACGCAGTAAAATTATGCGTTTTGCATCGCTTCAACGATGTCACGAGCAACGGCTTCCGCTACTTTAATGCCATCGATACCCGCAGAAAGGATACCACCAGCATAGCCAGCACCTTCACCCGCAGGGAAGAAGCCTTTCAGGTTGATACTCTGGAAGTCTTTACCACGCTTGATACAAACTGGTGAAGACGTACGCGTCTCAACACCCGTCAGCAAACCATCTTCTGATGCAAAACCTTTGATCTTACGATCGAATGCTGGGATTGCTTCACGAATCGCTTCAATAGCAAATGCCGGTAACGCTTTTGATAGGTCAGTCAGGTTGATGCCCGGAGTGAATGATGGCTCAACATCGCCCAGCGCACTTGGATCGCGACCTTTCAGGAAGTCACCAATCTTCTGTGCTGGAGCGTCGTAGTTCTCGCCGCCTAGTGCGTAAGCGCCCGATTCTAGTTCACGCTGGAAGCGGATACCCGCTAGCGGATCTCCCGGGTAATCGACTTCTGGAGAGATGCCCACAACGATTGCGCTGTTCGCGTTGCGTTCTGCACGAGAGTATTGACTCATGCCGTTGGTTACCACGCGACCTTCTTCAGAAGTTGCAGCAACTACCGTACCACCAGGGCACATACAGAAGCTGTAAACCGTACGGCCATTCTTACAATGGTGAACCAGTTTGTAGTCTGCGGCACCAAGAATTGGGTGACCTGCATTTGGACCAAAACGTGCTTCGTCGATCATCGATTGTTTGTGCTCGATACGGAAACCAACAGAAAACGGCTTCGCTTCCATGTAAACGCCACGGTCGTGCAGCATTCCAAAGGTATCACGAGCACTATGACCTACCGCTAGTACTACGTGACGAGATTTGATCTCTTCACCGTTTGATAGCGTTACGCCTGTGATTTGACCATCTTCCATATGCAGATCGTCAACACGAGTACTAAAGCGGATCTCACCACCTAGCTCGATGATTTTCGCGCGCATCTTTTCGATCATGGTAACCAGTTTAAAGGTACCGATGTGCGGCTTACTTACGTATAGAATTTCTTCTGGAGCACCAGCTGCTACAAACTCAGTGATCACTTTACGACCATAGAAGTTTGGATCTTTCACTTGGCTGTAAAGTTTACCATCAGAGAAAGTGCCTGCGCCTCCTTCACCAAACTGTACGTTTGATTCTGGGTTTAGTGTGCGCTTACGCCAAAAGCCAAACGTGTCTTTAGTACGCTCACGTACTTCTTTACCACGCTCAACGATGATTGGGTTAAAGCCCATTTGAGCCAAAACCAAACCCGCAAACAAACCACAAGGACCAAAACCGATCACCACTGGGCGCTCTGTTAGGTTCTCTGGTGCTTTCGCTACAAACTTGTATTCCATATCTGGTGTTTGGCGAACGTGCGGATCTTTTTCGAATTTCGCTAACAACGCTTCTTCATCACCTTCAACGATGATGTCTAGCGTGTAGATAAGGTGAATGTTGGTTTTCTTACGAGCATCGTAGCCGCGTCTAAAGACATTAAAAGAGATAACTTTCTCAGCAGCAATGCCAAGCTTTTTAGTAATCGCGTCCAATAGCGCGCCTTCCTCGTGATCAAGAGGAAGTTTAATTTCATTAATACGAATCATGTGATGTCTCGTTATGGTAGGTGTCTTAGCCAAAGCCACACATTTCCCTCCATATCTAAGGAGAAAAAAGATGGTCAGCTCACAATGGCGCGCATTTTACGAGAAATTGATTTGTCTGTCATACTAAATCCAAGTTGCGCGGCGGAATTAACGTAGCGAATGTTGAATTTTGCCTTGGGATGCGTATTATCCCCATTCTTCAATTTTGACTAACTTAAGAGCTGATTATCATGGCGTTTGTCGTAACCGATAACTGTATCCAATGTAAATACACTGACTGTGTCGCGGTATGCCCTGCAGATGCCTTCCACGAAGGCCCGAACTTTATGGTAATCAATCCGATTGAATGCATCGACTGTGGCTTGTGCGTGGACGAATGTGCCGCAGCCGCTATCTTCCAAGAAGACGAGCTACCAGAAGATCAAGTGATCTACAAAGAGCTCAACGCAGAACTTGCTGAAATCTGGCCGGTACAAACCGAAGTGAAGCCAGCAATGGACGAAGCGGAAAAGTGGAATGGTGTGCCAAACAAGTTGGACATGCTAGAAAAATAAGTGCATTAAAACGAAAAAAGCGTAATGAACCTCAACTTGAAAAAGTCTGGCTCGTTACGCTTTTTTTGTATCTATGATTCGTTGATACGATTAGCTGTGTTGACGACGCATGTTGTCCAGAATAATACCTGTCGCCATTGCTACGTTTAGAGACTCAGCACCACCAAACGCTGGAATAGTGATTTTATCGGTCACAAACTTCGATGCCGCCTCACGTACACCATGAGATTCACTACCCATCAACAAAATGCCGTCTGCTGAGAATTCCGTTTTGTGCACGCTTTCACCTTCAAGGAAAGCGCCATACACCGGCAAGTTTGCATCTTCCAAGTAGCTTGGTAAATCCACTAGACTCACTTGCACACGACCAAAGCTGCCCATGGTTGCGCTAATGGTTTTCGGGTTATATGGGTCGGCACAATCCGTACTCGCGATGATGTGCTTGATACCGTACCAATCCGCAACGCGAATGATCGTACCTAGGTTACCCGGATCAGAAACACCATCCAATGCGATCATCAAGCCTTTTGCCTGAGGCACTGTTACGTTTGGAATTTCAACCACAGCAATAGCGGCATTGTTGCTCACCAGCGTACTTGCTTTGGTTAGCTCATCCAGTGATGCCTCAATGCACTCGAAGCCATTGAGTTCATGACTGTGCTGCTCTAGAAACTCAGCGGTTGCAAAGATTTGCTTTACACTCAACGAACTGTTCGCCAATTCCAGTACATTCTTTTCACCTTGAACCAGAAATAAGCCGTGCGCTTTACGCTGCTTCTTTTGACCCAAAGCACGAAGCAGTTTTAGTTGGTTTTTTGAAATCATGAAAATATCCCAGGTGAAAATGGCGTGAACTAAAGCGCAAGATTATAGAGTAAAGTGAAATGAACAAAAAGAGACGCCGGAAACGAAAAAGCCTCGCTGCATAAGCGAGGCTTTTAATGTGATGCTTGCCAAATAAATTAGCATAGCCCGAACGGGCTTTCAAATAGATACAAAACTACTTGCAACATAAGTTCGCATAAGATTGTTAGTAGACAACCTAAAACGCGAGTTTAAACCCTTCATGTGTTGCTTTGAATCCAAGTTTTTCATAGAACCTGATTGAATCTGGGCGCTGCTTGTCACTTGTTAACTGAACGATTGTACAGCCTTTACTTTTTGCCAGTTCAATCGCATGTGCGAACATTTGCTCACCAAAACCTCGTCCACGATAGTCACTATGGATTCGAACACCTTCTATAAGACAACGCCAACTGCCAATATGTGTCAGGTAGGGAATATAAGTAATTTGAAGCATTCCGACTAGAGAGTTTTCCAGTTCAACAACCAGCAATTCGTTGTTTGGGTCTCGTGCAATTGCTTCGAACGCTTCAATATAGTCACTTTTCAACGGAACAGACGCGTCTTCTCTTTTGCTGCCAAGCGGGTCATTTGAAAGCAAAGCAACAAGACCTTCCAAATCTTCAAAATCAGCTGAACGATACTTTAATTGCATCTATAGTTCCCTATTACTTCTGGCTGCTAACCTAGCGTTAAGTGGTGAACAACACTAACCACCACACCTAAACCATTGTACCTTAAACACTTAACCTAACCGAAAATGAAATCGCCCAGCGTTGTGAATACGCCTTAAACGCTTTGTTGAACGAAGCCGCTCCGCGGCAGAGTAAATACAACACAAGTCATACTCTTATAACACCATCATCCCGATGGTCGTTGACAGGAGTAACTTATGAATTCTACCGACTTAGAACGCTTCAACTTAATTTATGAACAACACCTTAGCAACCTTAAAATGCAAGGTGAACGACCTGCGACCATTGATGCCTATTTCCGTGCAGTTCGTTGGATAAGGCGGGATTATCCACCTTGCAATACCTTCGCTCGCCTTTAGAAAAGCATCAAGGCTGCCCCCCTTCGAGAGCGGATCGTACAATTTACTTATATAGAAGCTCGGGCTTGTTCAACACTTGGATTTAACGTTGGCTATGCAACGCTTAATCCTTATCTGTTATGAGCTAGGCTAACGACTCAGTTACCACGTTTTAGATGGAGCAGGGTTAGAGTGCCAATCGGTATGGGTAGCGCCGCCACTTTCTGCCCAAGGCGTAATATCAGGATAAGCTTGACTGGCGTCTATTTTCTCGTATGGATGAGCCCAATTTGCAGGGATATCCAAGGCCCAAGGTAGACCCGCCTGGGTTTGATAGAACTCGTTATTCTCAACAATACTGTCATCATCACCTACACCAAATATGCTGGTATTTGCTAGGTCGGTGTTCGGATAGTTCATTAGATGAATCTCTTTGTTTCGAGAACCAACTTTGAAAATGAACGGGTTGAACGCTTTTGGTGCTAAGCTGTTCATAGAGCCATCAATGACTAGTGATGCGCTGTAATCTACCGCACTTCGGTTATCACCTGCCTCAGTGTTATAGAAGTTATAAGAGCTGTTGGCTGGCAACAGATCGCTCACATTATCAATTAGCACGAAGACCATCTCGCCGCTATGACCAGATTCAGGAGTCACTGTTGAGGTTACGCCGTCGATTGTACGAGTCAGCGTACCGACATCAGACGCTTCCAATCCAGCTAGAGATATGGCGAAGCCGTTGTTCTCAGCGGCACCACGCGCAACAGCTTGACCGTAGTAATCGAAGCGGGTGATCTCATTGCTAGCGTTAGTGTAAACACCGTAAGCGTAGCGAGTGACAAAGTCATTCAGGTCGTAATCGCCTTCAAAAGGCCATAGATCTTCATACGCTAATGTGTGCCAGCCGGTTGTTGGCGTGCGGCTGTAGAAGGCGATATTCGGATCGTTTGGCGCATAATCGTTGGCGTCAGCAACACCGTCGCCATCGCTATCACCAATCTCTGGCCAACTGATTTCTGCAAAGTTACTGATTAGGCCGTTAGAGTCAACGGCTGTCACTTGTACTCTCCATAACTCGCCATTTTCAGTTTGGTTCGCAGGTAAGGTCGCACTATTGTTGTCATTTTTGCCGACGAATTCATCATCCACGTAGAAACCTTGTCCAACATCCACAAACCAACGATAGGTGTAGGTTACTGAGTCACCGTCTGGGTCGGCAGGGCTTGGGCCTGTTACCGACACCACTAGTGGGTCATTATCACCTAATTCACTACTGCGAGATAAAGTTGGGGTGAATGGGGGTTCGTTCTCAATCTCGGTGTAGGTTACCGTCAGTAAGCTGTAATCGAGCGTGGTTAACCACCCGTCAGCATTAACATCAATGTCTAGGTCTACGTTAATTAACCCGTCGTCTAATGAAGCAAGCGGTAGATCGAATACGGTGGTAGACCAATTGTTGTTGGTGCCTTGTAAGAAGCCTGGGTTGAGCATAGTGCCGTCGACGGTAACACTGTCGTACTCACCATTCTCACCGTGATGAGCTTCAGAGTCCACATCGTAGGCGTAAATTGTCAGTGTCGCAGAGGTTACTTGAGCTCCCGATGGCATAGAGATGTCGTGCTGCCAAGAATAATCTTCATTCTTATCACTGTAGATTGAAAAACCGTACCCAGAAGGTGCAACATAGTGAGGAGGGGTACTGCTGGCATTGATCTTTTGAGTCACGGTCGTAGAGCCATCACCGTTAACGACAGTTTGATTTTCTGAAGCCGCTGCGAAAACTTGATTGGAAAGGCTACACGCAGCGACGACGCAAGCTACAAGCAGTGATTTTTTCATATTATCCATAATATTCACTCCTTAATCTGCGTCTAAAACGATGTTGCAGCTGACGTACAGGTCTTTGACAATGTCTGTTGAATCAACCTGAGAGATACACTCATTACCCCGAACAAGCGCCACTAACTTGATGCCTTGCCATGTGTATAACAGGCTTAATGTGTTGGTCAGTTGGCCGTTGCTGTTTGTCATCCCTGTGTAAAATGGTCTGGAATCAGTACCTTCACTGCTCATGCTATACAGCTTAATGATATGAGCACCGCGTATCGCTGCAGCCTCTCCGTCACGCTGTGACACATCACTGACGACGTTGATTGTCAGGTCTTTGTAAGTTGAGCCGCTCCACTCGAAAGAGCTAGGCACTGAAATGTCTGAAAAACTCTGTGTTGCTGTAAGCGTTGATACGCTGCCTCCGCCTCCGCCGCCATCTCCTCCACATCCGTGCAAGGTGAGAGCAATTGCTGTCGTTAATATTGTGGGAAGTAGCATTTTCATTGTCGTTTCCCTTCTGTCCCTAAAAACCTAAATACCGCAAAGAGTGTGCCAAAACTTAACTTAATGAAAATAAAAGGGTTTATTGGTGTTTATTATTTTGGGGATAGGAAAAAGAATGAATATATCAATATGAGAATCAAAATGATGGAACAGTGAATTGAAGCAGTTGTAGTAACGGATTGGGGTGTTTTTCTGGGGGGCTTTGTTGCGTAATTCAGTTTAGAGATAGAGTCGCCCATTTTGTGTGTTTCTTCGTCAATACGATAAGTTTCAGGCATACCTAACCCAGTAAACTTGTTCAACGCTTTTATTATCGCGGTTTCTGAGAGTGAACGTTTGTGGTACCCATACCGCTTTTTCCAATACTTATTTGAGCCGCATAACTTCTGACAACCCATGGCGAGTTTTGTAGTGGGACCCCGCTCCCAAAAGGCTGCCCCTGCCATCTGTCCCGTGTTTTTGACTTTCCATTCTCCTTCGCCATAAACTTTTAGACCTGTTGCATCAATGGCTGGGTACTAAATCACTCCTCACGTTTTCGTCTTAAATGAGACCTCAACTTGCTTAGCTCTGCGGCTTCACGAGGTCTCGGATAACTACTGCTAATGTTTTGAATTTAGTAATTTATACCTTACTTAACCAATTTAATATCTGAAGTATCTATACAGAAACTCTTTGCATCAGCACTTGAGCCATAGGGTTCTCTGACTTGATGCTCAGAGTAATGGATAACAGCACCAGCGTAGCCATCAAACGAAACCATGCGAATATAACATGAGAGCCGCAATTGCGGCTCTCATGTATTCCGGTTATTCGTGATATTAAGCAAACAAGAATGTGTATAAGTAACCAGCACCCACTGCCATACTAAGGATGACGAATAAGAATGCTGCAATCATTTGGTTCTTGAAGATTGATTTCAACAAGATTACCTCGGTTAGACTTGCGCCCGCACTGCCGATGATCAATGCCATTACAGAACCAAGTGCCATCCCCTTCTGAACTAGAGCAGCACTTAGTGGGATAACGGCCTCTGCTCGAATGTATAGTGGGATACCGATAACAGCCGCTACAGGGATTGCATACCAGTTACCAGCACCTGCATACTCAGCGATTAAATCTGTTGGGATAAAGCCATAGATCAATGAACCGAGAGCAATACCCATTAGCAAGTATGGAAGAACTTGTTTGAAATCTTTCCACGTATTTATCCAAATACGAACCCAACGGCTTGGCTCTGCGGATGGAACAATTGTAGCCGCAGCTTCACCGATTGATGAGCAGCAAGAAACTTGTACTTGTGGTACAGAGTCACCACAAGATGTACCACAGCTAGATTCTTTTTTAGGTGCTGGTTTGGAGTCACTACAAGAAGTACCACAACTTGAGCCTGAATCTGTTGACTCATACGCTTCTGGACGCACATATTTTTCAAAGCCTAACTTCTCTAAGATAAAACCAGCTGAAACGGCAACTACCATTGCTACTGCAAAGTAGAACACAGCGACGTTCAAGCCGAATGTTGCAATGAACAAACCAATGATGACTGGATTAAGCAGTGGTGATGCAAACAAGAACACCATCATTGGACCGAAACCCGCTCTAGCTCTCAACAGGCCTTTCAAAAAAGGAATAGTTGAGCAAGAGCAAAATGGTGTGATAGCACCAAGGAACGCTGCCACAATGTAGCCTTTACCCTTTCTAGAGCTCAGGATGGATTGGATTTTCTCTGGGGTTAAAAACTCTTGAAGAATACCTACTAAGTAACTTACAGCTAAAAATAGGATGACTAGTTCAGTAGCCAAGAACAGAAACATATGTCCTGCCTCTTTGGCCATTGCAATAATTTCTGGGTTCATGTGATCAATCCCTCATTTCGATATTATTCGAATTATACGGGTGAAATTTGCACCGTCAATAATTATTTCGAAAAAACTCGAAATGTTTTTCTTCTTCGCTATAAT
>NZ_JAHGAH010000909.1:0-766 GCF_030248475.1 Vibrio sp. D173a | reverse complement strand
TGGATTAACCTCGAGCCTTTGGGTGGAAGACCGCGACCAATTAACGGTGCAGGCCGAGGGCGTATTTCAATTGCCTACGGTCAGCTATCTATTAATTGAAGACAGCAATCAAACCGTGATTGAGCTCGGTCAGCCGATTATTGGCCGAGCCTATTCAAAAACGTGGGACATGGTCTATCAGATGGGAGGGAAAGATTACCCTCTGGCAACACTGACGGTGCAGTCTGATCTTAATCTTATTCTTGATGACTTTGCCGACAGGGTACTCGTTTTAGCCATTTTTGAGGCCGTAAAAGTCTTCTTACTCTCACTCGTGTGTCTCACCGTGGTGTATCGCCTTGTCGTTAGACGTTTGATGACCATCTCTTCTCAAATCGATGAGCAAGACCAACAAGCCGGTCCACAAAAACTGGCGCCGATTGGTCATAGCTACTCTGACGAATTCACGACCCTAGAATACAGCTATAACCAGTCTATTGAGCGCATTCGTCAGCAGTACGAAGAGTTGAAGCAAGCCAAAGAGGTGGCAGAGGTTGCCAACCAGAACAAGAGTGAGTTCTTGGCGAACATGAGCCACGAGATCCGAACCCCAATGAACGGGATTATCGGCTTGTCGTCATTGCTGGCCGACATGGACAGGGCGTTAGAGGCGGGGGATATTCACTCTATGATCCTTTGGGGACCGCCAGGCACAGGTAAGACGACGTTGGCAGAAGTGGCGGCAAACTATGCCAATGCAGAAGTTGAGCGTGTGTCTGCGGTGACG
>NZ_JAHGAH010000908.1:0-887 GCF_030248475.1 Vibrio sp. D173a | reverse complement strand
TAAAGTCACCTTATTCTCATTTAATCTTGCATTCGAAAACAATGAATACATAGTTAGTTGCTTTATCGAGAAGTCTCTTCTTACCAACAAAGAAACTGAAGGTAAAAGTCTATTTATTCAATTTAAAGCAATTAAGCCGCTTTCTTATAGAGATGTTGAATGGTTAGTTATAGAGAGTAAGCACCTTTTTGCAATAGTCTTAGGTAGGCCGTTAGTTGCCGAACAGGTCAAAGTTAATGAAGCGGAATTTTATTTTCCCACTCCTAACATAAGAGAAGTTGAGACAACAACAGTTAGGAATGAATTATCAAATGCTTCCCTGCTGTTGCAGAATGAGCAGTGGGAGAAAATCTTCACTTCATACTTTGTAGAGAAACGATATGAATTCAAAAATATTTGGTTAAAAATCCCTCTTTATATGTCCTACGCTCATATCTCTGATATAGAAATAATGAGTTTTGTGAGCATCCTTGAAGCAAAAGTTGTGAGATTTGCAAGTCAATCAGAGAACTACTTGGCTGAGGAACGTCAAAAAGAGATTCTCAAAGAAATCAACCCAATAATCAAAAAATTCAGAACTGATGATAAAGATAATAAAGAGATCTACAACTCAATTTTAGGCTCATTACAAAATGTAATGAAATCGAGTGATATTCCTCATTTAAAGAGTAAGATAGATCTAATCATTAATAGCTTACACGTTGATATTAGGAATATTTTCAACATTTCTACACAAGAAGTTAAGCAGTTAGTCGAGATACGGAATGCATCAGCACATGGAGGTAAATACGTTCCACTTCTTCTGTGAGTGTGATTTTTCGGTGAGAGCGGGTAAATAGGGCAATGCCAAGTCCTTCTTCGAGCTTGTTGATACGGTGAGACATGGC
>NZ_JAHGAH010000907.1:0-919 GCF_030248475.1 Vibrio sp. D173a | reverse complement strand
AATGTTGGAAAAATTAATATATTTACATTGCCAATAATTACAGAGTGGCTCGACAAGGACGACGTTCCTTATTATGAGGTGCTTATTGGGAAACCTTGGTGTGGAAAGGATGGATTTTATGTAGATGATAGAGCAATTCGACCATCAGAGTTCTCTAAAAAATCGAAAGAAGAGATCGATGCTATTTTAGCGAAGGAAAGATTATGTTCCTGATAATGTCTGCAGCGTATGTTTGTCAAGAGCTTCAATCGGAGTTTGGAAAAATCCCTCCAAGTTTCTTGCCTTTAGGTAATCGAAGGTTATTTCAACATCAAGTTGGTTTAGCTCCCGAAAACACTAAGGTTTATCTAACGATCCCAGAATCATTCCAGGTTTCAATACATGACCAACTATGGTTGGAAAATAATAGCGTTATAGTTATTAGGATACCAGATGAACTAAGTCTTGGAGCTTCTTTAGCTGCTGCTATAAATCTTACTGAGCATCCTATTGATTCCCCTTTTCACGTGTTATTTGGTGACGCCTTATTTGCTGAGTTACCTCAAGGTGATGATATCATTTGCGTGTCTGATGTGACATCTAGCTATAATTGGGCAGTTGTTACAAATGATGAAATGCAGTGGTTAAAGGATAGCCACAACGTTTTAAGTTCTGGCTCACGAAATATTGTCAATGGCTACTTTAAGTTTAGCCAACCGAGAAAATTATTACGAGCTATCATTCAAAGCAACTGGTCTTTCTTCGATGGCTTAAACCGCTATCATAGTATAGTCGGTCTTGTTAGTGTGTATTCAGACAACTGGTTGGACTTTGGTCATGTAAATACGTACTATCGCTCCAAGGCAAATTTTACTACTCAACGAGCATTTAACGAGTTAACCATCACCCCTGAATTGATAGAAAAGTCTTCATATAAAAG
>NZ_JAHGAH010000906.1:0-729 GCF_030248475.1 Vibrio sp. D173a | reverse complement strand
GGCAGGTGGCAACGTTACGCGTGAGCCGGGCCCCGTGAAAGGCGGTTCAACGCACATTGCATTTGTTAAAGACCCAGACGGCTACATGATTGAGCTGATTCAAAACAAGCAAGCTAGCGCTGGACTGGAAGGCTAATTTCAGGCTTCCGCTACTTAAGTAGTCACAACGATTCAATAATAAAGCGAGCATCATGCTCGCTTTTTATTTTCCACTTCATTTCGTAGCAGTGGCTCTCATAAAACACTACCTCTTGCCTAAATCTCAGTTATTAGACTTTACATGATAATGATTATCGTTTAGATTGATGCCAGTTTTAATTTGGGAGCTATCATTATGATAAACGAATGGGAAAAACACACTTTACTTGCCGATACCGCTCTGCAACTCGACGATCCTATTCGAAGCATCCTACACTATCAGCAAGCGCTAACTCTCAGTGAAAGAATTACTGAACGCACGGATATCGAAGCTGATGAGCGACTACTGATCTCCGTTATTTCATGCCACAACTTAGCACAATTCTGGCGTTGGGCTGGCGACACTGAATATGAGCTAAAATATCTACAGCTCGCTTCAGAAAAAGTACTGACCCTGATTCCTCAATGCCCAAATACACAGTGTGCTAGCTTTATCGACTCTATTGGCTGCTGTAAGAAGGCGTTGATTGATTTTATGAAGCGCCACCCGAACCCAAAAATTGCCTCTATGGTAGAGAAAATAGATACGGC
>NZ_JAHGAH010000905.1:0-1590 GCF_030248475.1 Vibrio sp. D173a | reverse complement strand
TGAAAATCGAAGGTCGTCAACGCAGCCCTGCCTACGTTGAACAAGTGACTCGTACTTGGCGCGCTGCGATTGATCGCTACCAAGCCAACCCAGAGGCTTATCACGTTGATGCCGCTTGGAATGCTGCCTTAGCAAATGTATCAGAAGGCACACAAACGACGCTTGGTGCTTACCACCGTAAATGGCAATAGGATCGATGGAGAACGCAATGAAATACGCACTAGGTCCACTACTCTACTTCTGGCCAAAGCAAGATGTAGAAAGCTTCTACGAGCAAGCAAAAACAAGCTCTTCCGACATTATCTATCTTGGTGAAGCGGTCTGTTCTAAACGCCGTGAGATGAAAACCAAACACTGGCTGGATATTGCCAAAGAACTATCAGCGTCAGGTAAACAAGTTGTGCTTTCAACCATGGCGCTGTTAGAAGCACCGAGCGAAGTGAACATCATGAAGAAATACGTCGACAACGGCGATTTCGCGATTGAAGCCAATGATGTATCAGCGATTCAGCTGGCGAGTGAAAGTAAGGTGCCATTTGTGGTTGGCCCTGCGGTCAACACTTATAATGCACACACCCTAAACCTGTTTCTTAAGCAGGGTATGACACGTTGGTGTATGCCGGTTGAGCTATCTCGCGAGTGGCTATCTAACGTGCTGACTCAGTGTGAAGAACTCAACATTCGTAACAAGTTCGAAGTTGAGGTGTTCAGCCACGGTTATCTGCCTTTAGCTTACTCAGCGCGTTGCTTCACTGCTCGTGCTGAAAACAAAGCAAAAGACGATTGCGAGACTTGCTGCATCAAGTACCCAACAGGTCTTCAAGTCGAGAGCCAAGAGGGGCAATCAGTCTTCAACCTTAACGGTATCCAGACTCAGTCAGGTTACTGCTACAACCTAATCAATGATCTGCCGAATATGCATGATCTGGTTGATGTGGTTCGTCTAAGCCCACTAGGTATCGACACCTTCTCTGAGCTCAATAACTTCAGAGCTAATGAAAACGGTGAGAGCCCAATTCAGATTGCTGACCGTCAGTGCAACGGCTACTGGCACCAATTAGCAGGCTTAGAAGTAAAGAACATCTAAGCCAAGCCCTCAAAAACACAAAAAGGTCTAGCAATCGCTAGACCTTTTCTTTATCCATAAACTTCTAATCGGTTATGCGGTGGCTGTTTGCAGATCCGGCGCATTGAGCTTCTTTATATCTTTCACCAGCATCACGATCACGACCGCGCTCAGCGCAATGTTTGAGAGTGGATAGGCGATCCAGATCCCCGGCACACCAAACAGCTTCGGCATGATGTACAAGAACGGTAGCTGAATCAGCATATTACCGACCGTGACAAACATCGCCTTACTGCCTTTGTTGACGGCTTGGTAATAAGCACCTGCTACCACTAGGAAACCATCCAGAGCCAAGGCAAACATGTGTAGTCTAATCCCCAATACCGTGTATTCCACTAGCTGTGGGTCTTCAGAGTTAAACACTGAGACAAATTCCCTTGGGAAGATGTTCAATAGAATAATAAACGCCATGCCGACAGCAACAGAGCTCACCATCGCAATCTTAAGCAGTTGGCGAATGTTGT
>NZ_JAHGAH010000904.1:0-535 GCF_030248475.1 Vibrio sp. D173a | reverse complement strand
CGGGTGAATTCCTTGATCCTGTCTTCTCTTCGGGCGTGACCATTGCGATGAAGTCTGCTGAATATGCGGTGGATTGTGTTGCTAGACATGTGAAGGGTGAAGCTGTGGACTGGGAGAAAGAGTATGCCCAACCATTGATGAAAGGTGTTGATACATTCCGCACCTATGTCGAAGGTTGGTATTCTGGTTCACTACAAGATGTGATCTTTTACGAGAAGCCAAGTCCTAAGATCAAGCAGATGGTTTGCTCAATATTAGCGGGCTACGCTTGGGATGAGTCTAACCCCTATGTAAAAGAGTCTCAGCGACGTTTGTCTGCCTTGGCAGAGCTGTGTAAAGAGGCGTAGCTTTTTCAACGGGCTTTGTCTTTAAACAAGCTTGGGTTTTCAAGAATACTGTCTATAAATGCAAACAGCTGCCTCGGGGCAGCTGTTTTTGTATTTAGGCTTTGTTATTAGCCATTATTTTAGATCTATGCTGTTAAGGCGACCCATAAATACCAACAGATCAATCACGTCTTTGTGCGCATCTAATA
>NZ_JAHGAH010000903.1:0-612 GCF_030248475.1 Vibrio sp. D173a | reverse complement strand
AGAGACTTACTTAGAATAGACTTTGAATATGCTGTCTAAAGAAGGTTTGATTGTAATGATTGGCAACTTGGGAGGTAATCTTGGACAAGTGTAGAGGTTATAGATAGACGATACGGTCGCGGCCTTGTTCTTTCGCTTGATATAGAGCCTTGTCTGCACGCTTAATCGCACTACGCAACAGATGTTGTGACGTTTAAATCGTTAGGCCAAGAGTGTTGGCTCATTGCTTTAGTAAACAGTTCTATCTGCTCGTTACACTGTAGCGTACTCTCTTCTAAGCAAACCAATAGAAACTCAACAGCTGTTTGGTGAGTGTGCTGATATGGGAGGTGAAGGTTGGGATCACTCAGCACTAATTCAAGCCATTGAAAAACGTTCGGATCACTCAATCCGATAGTACCCAATCTAGGGTAAATCTATTCGTTACTCTGGTATTGAATGCATGGTTCATGAAACCAGATTAACGAGCTTAGGCTGCCACTTCTCCAGGGTGGGTGGCCGACCCCACAGGCTCAAGCAGTTTGTTTATAAATCGCGTAGTTTCGTCTCCTTTTATGCGCGTTCCTAATATAAGGCAGAGGTTGAAGTTGTTCCTTTTCAACTTATTTCTTA
>NZ_JAHGAH010000902.1:0-1220 GCF_030248475.1 Vibrio sp. D173a | reverse complement strand
GAGTTCAGTCCGATACTGACGCGAGAGCTGATTTATACCGGAGTTACACGTGCGAAATCTCGCCTGATGATGTTTACAGACAGCTCTGTGTTCAAACGCAGTATCAAGGTGAAAACACAACGAGTGAGCGGTTTAGCGGTACGCTTAGGCAAGAATGAGTGAGAGTAAATTAGAGTAGAGAGTATTAGGGGAAGCAGCCATCCCTGGTTGCTTCTCTTGAGTAATGTCTCTTGAGCTATATCATTTAATCAATAGCGGCTTAGTCTTTACTCAGAAAGGCTCTCGTAAAAGAGATATGGTTTATCTTGTATTTTGCTTGGCAGTTCAAGATAAACTCCTTCAAGTTGTCAGTCACTGGAAAAACACAGTGGACATCTAACCCTTCAAGAAATCTTTGTAGCGAATTACAAATAACGGTTCTCATATCAATATGCTCTTTTTGCTTTTTGTTATTAACGGGCATAGCCAAAGTTTAAGCCTGCGATGTTAAAGTTATAGCAATCCGTGCAAGTCCCTATGCCGAGGCATAGACGATTCCAATCAATGTTTACTGAGAATGTAAATCGGCCAAATTCTATACAATTATCAGTGTGAATAAAAGTGCATAGTTTATAAATCTCATATAGTAATCGATTACATTTGCAATCAATTTCTATCGAAAGTGAGAAAAGGCACTAAATTTAAATTTTTGGTGCCTACACTCTGAACAAAACATCCTGTTTATACATTCAACGCCAGTATTTTTGATTTGCGCTGGTAGTTGTAGAGCCCCTGTTGCTCCATTGGTAGCTCATCGACACCAATTTCATAAAAGCCTTGTTCTCTGAACCAGTGGAGACTATGGGTCGTCAGCACGAAAATCTGGTCAATATCTTGGGATTTAGATTGATGTCTCATGTAGTTGAGCAGCAGTTGTCCTCGGTTGCCATCTCGGTAATCTGGGTGAATAGCAACGCACGCCATTTCTGCCATATGATCTTCAGGGTAACTGTAAAGTGCAGCACAACCGATGATCAGCCCATCTTTCTCGATGATGGTAAAGCGGTGAATCTCTTGTTCGAGTTGTTCACGAGAGCGACGAACTAAAATACCTTGCTCTTCAAGAGGGCGAATCAGGTCGAAGATACCGCCGATATCATCGATCTGAGCTTGTCTTACTTGCTCAGCACTCGCCATAACCACTTGAGTGCCGATACCATCAAACGAGAACAGCTCTTGGA
>NZ_JAHGAH010000901.1:0-526 GCF_030248475.1 Vibrio sp. D173a | reverse complement strand
CATGCTTCTTATCGCGGCACCAGCGCTTGCAAGCGTATCGCTAAGCTTCCAATCGTCAGACTACTTTGCGCTGATGCTACTTGGCTTGTCGGCAGTTGCAGCCTTTGCTGGACCGGGACAAGTGATCAAAGCATGGATGATGACCATTCTTGGTTTGATGCTTTCAACGGTAGGTATCGATAAAGGTGTCGGTGTTGAACGATTCACTTTCGGCTTAACCGATTTAATGGACGGCTTCAGCTTCTTACTACTCGCGATGGCAACATTCGCGCTTGGTGAAACTCTGATGGGTGTGCTTAAACCTCAAAAAGACACCAGTGAAGAAGAAAGCCGTAAAATGTCCGACATCGGCAGCATGAAAGTGACTAAAGAAGAAGTTAAAGACGTAGCTCCTGTATCAATTCGTTCTTCTATTCTTGGTTTCTTTACTGGCGTACTACCAGGTGCTGGTGCCACTATCGCAGCTTTCCTAAGCTATGGTATGGAATGTAGTCTAGCGCCAAAAGAGAAGCAGAAAGAGTTTGGT
>NZ_JAHGAH010000900.1:0-623 GCF_030248475.1 Vibrio sp. D173a | reverse complement strand
GAAGTGGCACCTGAGCACGTTATCGTAGTTCGTGTTGAAGAGACGCGTGACGAAACGGTTCTACCGCTAGAAGAAGTGAATGACCAAGTTGTAGCAGCACTTTCTAACGTGAAAGCAGAGCAGCAAGCAATTGAACTGGGCGTTTCTCTAGTTAATGAGCTGAAAGCGGGTAACGAAGCGGTACTGGCTGAAAACGACCTAGCGTTTAGCGAACTTGAAACGATTGACCGTAGCTCTCCACTAGCAAGCTCTGTATTTGCATTTGCGAAGCCTGAAGCGGACAAAGCAGTATTTGGTCAAGCGAAAGACCAGAACGGCAACATCGTTGTTGTAGAGCTTTCTAAGGTAACTGCAGATATCAACCCAGCTTACAGCACTCAAATCGGTGCACAGCTAGAGCGTGTTGGTAATCAACAAGACCTAACGAACGTTCTGAACGTACTTCGTAAGAATGCAGACGTTGAATACTACATCGTAGGTCAAGGTCAGTAATAGCAAGGTACGTGATTGACAGCTTGAAGAGTAGGTTTGCGAGTCAGCCTACACGACAATGAAAATCAGATGTAACTCAAAGCGGGTCACTTAGGTGGCCCGCTTTATTTTTATATAAACAAACTACAGTG
>NZ_JAHGAH010000090.1:0-13863 GCF_030248475.1 Vibrio sp. D173a | reverse complement strand
AGATCAACACACCCTAAAAAGGCTGCCGAATTGGCAGCCTTTTTTGTTACGGACAAGGAAGGATTTCAAGCTTGTAACTTTCGTTTTCTGATTGAGGTGGCCCATATAAAATACCGCATTGCGTTAGACTCGCTCTTGGGTCATCCGCTGCGGCAATCACCATTTCGCGGGTACTTGAACCTGATGGATGTCGGATTATTTTCCAATCTGAGTCCGAACCATCAATACCTTGCACTAGCAGAGGCAAGCTGTCATTGTCGGCGTCAGGGTAGCCATATAAAAATACGCAGTACTTCGAGCCATTTAGCTCACAACCATCGAAAGGCAGTGCCTGCATCGGTGTTTTATCGTGCGTGTTCTTGTTTGAAACATAGGCGAGGTGTTCTTGCCCGGTGGTTGCTAGTTTTGCATATCCAACTCCCAAGCCTGATGCGATTGCACCTTTCATACCTTCTAAACGAGCTTCACGAGCATCATCTTGAATGTTTAAAAAGCGTGGCGCGGCAGTAACGGCAAGGATGCCGAGAATTACGATAACAACAACAAGCTCAATTAAAGTAAAACCTGATTTTCTTTTCATAAACCATCTTTAAGTTAGGTTGATACGATAGTCTAATGTTCTTATATTTTTGTGGTGCGATAGACTACTTAAGCCCATAAACGGTGAATTTTGATGGTGCATTCACTCTAAATGGAGATTGATTATAGTCTTATATTTTCCTTCTCGATACCATTCGTTTTATAAATGATGTGCTCAAGGAATACGCAGCTTTTGATGTGATAAAAATGGCCTCTAAGTGAGCAGATTTTGAAACATTTTGATTGTGTTTTTTATGCGTTTGATGAATCCTACGCGGGGTGAGAGTTGGTCATTAATAATTTTTATATATTCAACAGGCTCTCTAATAAATAATTAGAATGTAAGAACATATCGATGGATTTCGATTCAACTACTTTGCTTGCTATGGGCCTGATTTTCCTCGGCTCTTACGTACAAACTGCCATAGGTTTTGGCCTGGCTATTGTGTCTGCGCCATTATTGATTCTTTGGGCGCCGGAGTATGTGCCGGCACCAATCTGTCTTGTTGCGCTGTTTATCTCTTTGATGAACGCAATGAAGCACCGCAGTAGTGTAGAAATCGGCGGTTTAAAAATGGCACTGATTGGTCGTGTGCCAGGTTCATTAGCGGGTGGGGCATTGCTTTTTTTTGTCTCTACAGAAGCACTGACACTTTGGATAGGATTCCTTGTACTTTTTGCCGTGGCAGTAAGCGTACTTCCGTTTCGTATTGAGCCAACGCCTGGGCGTATGACGTTTGCTGGTTTCTTCTCTGGCTTATTTGGTACGAGCTCTGCGCGTTATTACTGCAACATCAAGAAGCGAATCAGTTACGTGGTAACCTTTCTGCCTTCTTTGTTTTCAGCTCTATTATCTCGCTAGTGGTGCAAATTCCAGTTGGTTTCTTCACTCTTCATCATTTGGTGATTACTTTGCCATTGCTGCCAGCAGGGGCGTTTGGCTACTGGCTGGCAATGAAAACAACGCAATCTTTACCAAAAGAAAAAATTCGCTTTGGTGCGCTGACACTCTGTTTTGTTAGCGGTATTACAGCAGTAATTCAAGGCTTAGCTTTGTAAAGGCGATCTTCGCTCTCAAATTCACTTTACAAAACGACTTTGCGCTATAGAATCGCGTCACTTTTTATATGTCGAGTTAGTTATGAACAACAGTCTTTACGGCAATTTAATGGCTGCATTGTCCTTTGTTATTTGGGGATTGTTGCCTATTTATTATCGCTTTCTGCCAAATGCATCGATGGATGAATTGTTGGCGTTACGCATCATTGGCTCGGTGCCAGTAGGGTTTATTTTAGTATTGGCGATGACGCGCCATATGCCGAAATGGTCTAAGGTTTGGCAAGATAAAAAGTCACTTTGGTATACGTTTGTCGCCAGTAGCCTTATGTGTATTTCTTGGGTTGCCTTTACATGGGCGCTGACCAATAACCGAGTGATTGACGCTAGCTTGGGTTTCTTCATCGGTCCTCTTATTTCTGTCGCGCTTGGTGTGTTTATCTTGGGTGATAAGCTATCCAAAGGACAATTTATTGCGATTCTTTTAGCGACCATTGGCGTGTTGTATCAGGTTTTCCAGTACGGTCAATTACCGCTGGTGGCACTGACGATGGGCTTGTTCTTCTCTCTATATGGTCTTTTTAAGAAGAAGATTAATTTTGATTGGAGTACAACGCTGTTTATTGAGGCGTTAGTGCTGACACCAATCGCGCTTACCTATCTTATTGTTAAACAAGTAACGGTGGGAGAGTTGGCCTCTACGGCAGATATGACGACCTTCATGCTATATTTAGGCAGTGCACCGGTGACGATTCTACCGCTGATTTTCTACTCGATCGCGATCCGAATTACAAACTTGTCTACAGTTGGACTTATGCAATACATTGAGCCAAGCCTACAGTTTGTGTTGGCTGTCGTGTTCTTTGGTGAGTTGTTCGACAGCGTAAAAGCGGTGACATTTGCCTTTATCTGGGTTGGTCTACTGTTTACGATTTTTGAGGGTGTGGCCAAGCTATCAAAACGAAGAAAGCTTGCTGACCAATCAATTTAACCCATTCCTTCTTTAGGTTCATAGGGCTAGCTTATATTTTAGGTGAAGCTATCGTCTTTGATATTACTCAACTGCCTAAGCTGATGTCCGAAATCAATCAAGCTCAAACTAACTATCGAGACCGCATTGACAGTTACTACCTTGAAAACCTTGAGGTAACTGAAGTCATGTCGAATCTAGATGAAAAGATCGCTTGGTATAAGAGCATCGGGCTGTTTCTTCAGGTTTTTGGTCTAGCGTTGATTTTAGCGCGAGACCTTGCGCGAAAACCCTAGGGGTAATGCAAATTATTTGCGATTTGCAAAGGATTGTTTGCAATATGCATCCGTATGGAAAATGCAAGGATTAATATTCGTACAATTTTATTGCAAGTGATTAAATATCAATCGATTTAAGTGCATAAAAAAGTTGGCATGCCTAATGCTTTAGTTGTAATGACCCTTTTAAGCCGAGGGTCACCTAGCCAACTGACGTTGTTAGTGAACCAGATTGTTCACACGTATATACAGCCAATCACAAACCTTGTGGTTGGCTTTTTTTCACAATCAATTCACGTTTTAATTGTTACAGTTTCCAGTCGAATAATGCCGAGAGCTGTGATAGTTTTCGGGCGCATATGAACTCTAATTGGTTGTATTAATGAAGAAAGTTGTACGTTTAGTTGGTGTCGCCTCTATTTTTGGCGCTCAATCGGTACATGCGATGAGTGAAAAAGATTGGGACGTACTTACCGATATCGGTGCCTATGGCTTGGTTGCGACGGCGGCCGCGGTACCTGCATACAAAGGAGATTGGGAAGGCTTCTGGCAAGCAGGGTTTAGTATTGGCGCAGCATCGGGCGTTGGTTTAATTGGTAAAACAACCATCGATGCAGAACGCCCGGATAAAAGTGGTAATGACAGTTTCCCTTCTAACCATACGGCTAACGCTTTTGCTTCGGCGACAAACCTTTATTTACGTTATGGTTGGGAAGCGGGCCTACCTGCTTATGGGGTCGCGACCTTAGTTGGTGTTGGTCGAGTAGAGGCGAAGAAACACTATTGGCGCGATGTACTTGCTGGCGCCGCTTTAGGAACCTTAAGCGCGTATGTATTTACAGATGCATACGATGAAAATGTTCAGCTTGTACCTTGGGTGACGAGCGAAGATGTGGGTGTTTCACTAACATACCGTTGGTAGTGTTCACCCCAATAAACAAAAGCCTCGGCATAGACCGAGGCTTTGTTGTATCTAAATGTAAGAGGCTCAGTAGTTAAAACTGCGCTTTGATCCAAACCATGCGGTGGTCAGAAGACACATCTTTACCGTTACCGTACTTACCGATGCGGTCGTCGTTAAACAGTTTACGACCTTCTTCGTAAGATGCAGCCCAGTAAACACCAGAGTCCACAACGTTTAGGTTTGCTGATGGCATCGCATAGTCAACACCAAGACCGAACGTAGACGTGATGCGGTTTGGAATTGGGTGAGTCGAGTTTTTATCTACCGCATGCTCGGCTGCACCATAGCTAGTAGGGTAAAGCTCACCATTCATCACATCTTGATTAACCAATGGATCGTTATGGAAAGCTTGCATGATTTCACTGAAACCATCGCCATCCAGTGGATCAAGGTTTTGGTCACCCATCATCACAAACTTCGCCCCTTCAGCTAAGCCACCTTTGTTGCCTGCATCATCGTAGAAGTACTCTTTACCTTGTACGTAGTGATGCCAAAACTCAACTTCAGCACCATTTTGTACTTTGTTTTTGCCTGGATCGAATACTGGCGGAGTAGGGTGAGACATCAACAGGTGAACCACTTCATCACCTTTCTCAGTAGGGATGATAATTGGTGCATCTACGTGGTTTTTAGAAGATAGACGAACGACATCCCACTCTTCAGCTGTGTACCATTCATCACCACACTGCATGCCCTCAGGAATGGTTTGTGAACCGTCACAGATTGTGATTTTAGGGATTTCTGCGCCTTCCATGTCTTTCCATTTGAACTCTTGGAAAGTACGAGTGTTTTCTGTGTCGATCTCGTATTTAGACATCAACGCGAAAGCGTATTGGCCGTGGTAGAAACCAAAGCCCCAAGCATCACCCGGTAGCTGACCTGCAGTACCGTTGTTGTCTAGATCAAGCTCGCTGTTTAGGCCTGTGTTTGTTGAGTAAGACTCGGTGTATGGATACTCGATTGGTTCTAGGTTCGCTTCACCACCTGCACCTTCAAGGCTTTGTGCTATAGATAGGTAGTTTTTCTGGAAGCCTTCCAGTGCCACCTTATCTTCACCTGTACCGTCGTTGTTGTATTCCGCCATCATAAGAACATCTGGACGGTTTTTCTGAATGATTGCTGCAACGTTACGGATTTGAATGACTTTTTCAGCCATTGTTTTGTCTGCATCCGCGATGCTGCCGTCAAGGTAAGCGGTGACAAGCTCAGTTTGCTTGGCTGGTTCAACTTGCATTTCTGCAACGAGATCTTCAAAAGTACTGCGATCAAAAGAGAGGTTATAAGTGGCGATCTTTACTTCTTTAGGTTGAACATCTACGTATTCAGTGTCGTCGTTACAGCCAGTCAGTAGTGCAGCGCCGATTAGGAGAGCAAGAGGGGTTTTGATGTATTTCATTAGTATGCAATACCTTATAATTGGGTTAGCGCAAATACTAAAGTTATCAGTAAGTTTTGTAAGCGATCTGTGTCACACAAACGATTGCGTAGTTACACAGATGCGCAGATTTTGTGTGATTTATGCAATAAACACATCATTTTCAACACCAGAAGGTTATATTCAAACTGTTAAATAATGATGTCTATTTTATTTAATGTGCTTAGATTTATATTTCATATTAATTAGTTTGGATAGATTTTGTTCGTTAATCATCTGAGTTTTAGTAGTGGGAAGTTTTTCTTTATACTAGGCGCAGAACAGAAGTGAGGACGACCTCACCGCTCTTATCACTATCGGGGACGACCCCAATCATTTGGAATCTCTCAATGGCTTGGGCAATTCTTTTTCTTGCTGGTCTATGCGAAGTCGCATGGGCAGTTGGGCTCAAATACACCGAAGGTTTTAGTAAGCTTGGGCCATCTGCATTCACTATTGGGTTTATGGGGCTAAGCTTTTGGTTACTGGGTATCGCGCTTAAAACGTTACCGCCAGGCGTTGCTTATGGCGTTTGGGTGGGTATTGGCGCGATAGGTACCGCAATTGCTAGTATCTATTTATTTAATGAGCCGGCCACGCTAATCAAGCTTATCAGTTTACTGCTCATTGTTGCGGGTATCGCGGGTTTGAAGTTCGCTGCTTAACGTGACAAATACCGCCAAAAGAAAAGCCAGAGTGATGCTCTGGCTTTGTTGTTTTTCGAACAAACGAAATCTCAATAGAAGTGCGACTGTTATCGCTTCATAAGCGGTAACTTTAGATGCTGACCAAATACGTTGATCAGCGCACCTGTCACGATTAATGCGCCACCTAAGTATGTCCACGCCGAAGGTAATTCACCAAAGAAAACGATGCCCAACACGACAGAGAAAATAATCTGAACATAAGAGTAAGCTGATGCTTTCCCGGCTTCTTGTGTTTGCATTGCTTTCGTGAGTCCCAGTTGTCCTATTTGCGTAAAGACGCCGACCAAAACGAGCATCATAGTTAGATACAAATCTGGCATAACGAATTGATCTCCAATCAAAAGAATCGATGCAGGCAATGCCACTAAAGGAAAGTAAAAGATGATGACGGAGCTGTCTTCGGTCTGGCTTAGCTTACGCACGATTACATAGGCGATAGAGCTACCAAACGCACCTAAGATAGCGATCATCACACTGAACATTGGTAAGGCATGCTCCGCGTCTGGACCGGTTTCCGGTCTCACCATGACATAGACCCCGAGTAAACACAGGGCGATACAAATAAACGTAGAGAATTGGATACGTTCTTTAAGGAAGAAAACGGCAAGTAAGGCAGTAAAAACTGGGTGGATATACTGAAAAATGGTTGCTTCAGCTAATGGTAGCGTTGTAACAGAATAGTACACACACATCAAAGCTATGGTTCCAACGGCACCGCGAGCAAAGAGCAAGGGCTTATTATTACCCCAAACTGAAATGCCTTTGCGTTTTACATCGAGATAGCTGATCACTAACGAAACCAGAGCCCTAGCAGCTACGATTTCAAATACAGGTATACCGTGTAAGCTAACATGCTTTACCGTAGCGGACATCAGTGCAAAACCAAACGCGGACAGCACCATAAAGCGCACGCCAATCGGAATTATTGAGTTGAGAGAGTTAGGCATCTTACCTGCTCGTTTATTGCGGGGGATCGCACTTTAGCACACTAAACTGGTAAAAAGATCAGCACTTTGTGATTAAGGCTCCGAACCTTCATGATACAAGGTAGACTGTGCCGTTCAGATATAAAAACAATAAATACATAAGGAGAAAGGGATGATTCCTATTCAAGCAACGCATGTGTCTGGTGTGGTGATTTCCGAATTCGACGGCATAAAGAAAATGCTGTTGTTAGAGCGAGTCAAAGGTGGCTATTGGTGTCATGTCGCTGGTGGTGTGGAAGAGGCCGAAACTGGCTGGCAAACCATCGTACGAGAGCTTAAGGAAGAAACACAAATCGAAGGTGTAGAGCTTCATAGCGCAGATTTTCTAGAACAGTTTTATGAGGCACACAAGAATCGAATCATGGTCATTCCTTGTTTTGTCTTGTTCTGCAAACCGAATCAAACGGTAACGCTAAATCATGAACATACTGACTATCGTTGGTGTACATTAGAAGAAGCAAAACAGCTCGCACCATTTGCCAATCAACATCAACTTTACGAGCATGTATGGAAGCACTATGTTGAGAGCGAACTCACGCCATTCACTTTGATTAAGCAAAGTTAACGACGGAATCACTATGTACCAAGGTTATGAACAACATCAGGCACTGCAAATTTCAGAGCGAATTTCCATTGAGCCTCTGCTGACTAAGCATGCCGCGATCTTACTCTCGGCGGTTAATGAGAGTCGGGAGAGTTTATCTCAATACCTACCTTGGACAGATTGGGTTACGAACCGCAGGGAAGCCGTTGCGTATATTTCCCAACGAATCAATTCCAATGCTCTCGATGCTTATTGGTTTGCGATAAACCTAAATCAAGAGTTTGTGGGAGTGCTGGGCATCAAAGGTATCGAAACACAAAGCAAAGTGACTGAGATTGGATATTGGTTGGCAGAGGAAGGTCGTGGTCATCAAATTATCGATCTGGTCTTGATGACGTTAGTTCCACTGATTCAAGAGAGAGGCAATGCTAACGTTATCCAGTTCCATTGTATGGAAGACAGTATACCAAGCATCAAAATTGCAGAACGTGCTGGTGCGATATTAAAGGAATACGTTGAACATGATTTTGAAACCCTAGATTCTTCTCAACGACTGGGTATTTATGAGCTGGATCTGGCTACAATAAGTAATTGAAAATATTAGCTTAAAATTCGTTGCGGCGATATAAAAGGATAAGTGAGCTGGAAAGGAAAAGAGCAATGGAAATAAGCATTAATACCATTACTTGGCAAGATGCGATGCCAATTCGCCATCAAGTACTATGGGCAAATAAACCCATCGAACATTGCCAAGTAGAAGGTGACGAGGAAGCGGAGCATTTTGGCGCATTCGTCGACAGCGTATTGGTGGGGGTGGCGTCGATATACCGAGATGACAATCAAGCTCGATTGCGCAAGTTTGCCATCTTGCCTGAGTATCAAGGGCAGGGTATTGGTTCGTCCATGATTCGATGTGTGTTAGAAAGCTTTAAGTTTTCACCTGTTGAGTATTTCTGGTGCGATGCGAGAGAATCGGCCTTGGCTTTCTACGAAAAGTTTGGGATGCAAGTTGAAGGTGAGCGCTTCTACAAATCTGACGTTCCTTATTACAAAATGAAGCTTGCGCTTTAACCAAAAAATATCTGAGTTTGAACTCTAATTTCCTTAGTGCGTTAATAGTCAGAATGTTGCCCTTGTGTTAACTTTGAATCGTACATAAGTGCGACATTGCCCTTGATTGGGTGCACAAGGAGAACATCATGAATGCGATCGTCGACGTTGAAGTTGGTCAACTGCTGCAACAAAAATTGGATAAGCTCAAAGCCGCATACAATGCCGAACCTTATCCGATCTTAGAGGTAAGAAAACATAAGCTTAACCTTCTTAAGCAGACTATCTTGAATAACCAGCAAGCGCTGGTGGAAGCCTTAAGTGCCGACTTTGGTTACCGCTCTGAATTTGATACGGCAATGACGGATGTATTGCCGACGGTTGCCCAGATCAATTACACCCTAAAACGCCTCAATAAATGGTGTAAGCCAAGTCGTCGTCATGCAGGTTTGTTGCTTGCTCCTTCAAAAGTCACCGTTCAATACCAACCAGTTGGCGTAGTCGGCATCATCTCTCCATGGAACTTCCCAGTCATTCTAAGTTTATCGCCATTAGTGACTGCGCTTGCTGCGGGTAACCGAGTGATGATGAAACTCAGCGAATTCACCCCGATGACCAACAAAGTGATTTCTGAGATTTGCCGAGCGTTACCTGAAGATGTTGAAGTCGTAGAAGGCGAAGCGGAAGTTGCACAAGCGTTTAGCAAGTTGCCATTTGATCATCTTCTGTTTACCGGCTCAACCAATGTTGGTCGCGCGGTTGCTCGTGCTGCAGCGGAAAATTTAACCCCAATTACGTTGGAGCTCGGTGGTAAATCTCCAGTCATCGTGGCGGATGACGCTAACTTGAGTAAAGCGGTTGATGCGATACTGTTTGGTAAGTGCATCAATGCCGGACAAATCTGTGTTGCGCCAGATTATGCCCTTGTACCCGAGGGAAGAATCAACGAGTTTGTCGCGCTGTTTCTACAACGTTTTGAAGCGCTGTACCTCAAAGGTCAGAACGACCAAGGCTTTACTCATATCATCAATCAGCGCCAGTACGAGCGCTTAAAGGCAGTATTGGAAGATGCCAAAACTAAGGGCGCAGAAATACATACCGTGCCCGAGGCGAGCGCAGAGGGTCGATGTTTATATCCGCACCTAGTGACCAATGTTTCGGAAGAGATGGTCATCATGCAGGAAGAGATTTTTGGTCCTCTTATGCCGATCAAGCCTTACCGTGATATCCAAGAGGTCATCAGTTACATCAATCAGAATCAACGCCCACTTGCGCTCTACATCATGTCGGAAGATAAGAGTGTTATTGAGCGAATTACCCGTAATACCCACAGTGGTGGGGTTGGGGTGAATGACACCATCTTGCACGTCGGTGCGGAAGACGCGCCATTTGGTGGTATTGGTGAATCTGGTATCGGTCACTACCATGGCGAAGAAGGCTTTAGAACTTTTAGTCACGCCAAAACCATTCTAAGTACACCAACGTGGTTACCGCGTGTAGGAATGTTGATGGAGCGTCGTGGCATGGCAATAAAAGCATTACAGAAATGCTTTATGAGGTGAGTCTTATGGTTCGGTACTTCAATCATCAAAGTCGTGAGCGACACGGCTCTTTCAACTAATGTAGTTTTAAATAACGAATGCAAGTTTAAATAACGTTAGTTAATAGAGTATTGAATAAACATATGGAGCTGTATATCGAAAGTGGCACTTTCTTGTGTGATTGATAATTGAGCTCATATGGACCATAATATTAAGACCATTTGGTCTATAGGAGCTCAGTATGGCAACGGCAACATTAAAAAGCTTTAAACCGAAGCTGCCTCATAAGGCAAACTTCTGGTTTATGCTGGGCATTGAAGATGCCGAAACCGGTCGTACCGATGCGGTTCATAAAGGCTTTGAGCCAAAGGTATACCGTAATATCGTCGAGCGTGTGAAGCTTTCTCAAAGCGAATTCCAACACGTCACATTGATCCCGGTGAGCACCATCAAACGTCGACTCAAAAACGAAGAGCGCTTCAACACGCAAGAGAGTGATGCCATCTATCGTTTAGCGATGCTACTTAAGCTAGCAACAGAACTGTTTGATGATGAAGAACGCGCACTAGGTTGGATGCGAGAGAATGTTTATGGTTTGGGTGGCAAGCGCCCACTAGACATGGTGTCAACCACGGTTGATTTTGAAATCGTCAAAGATTTGATTGGACGACTAGAGCACGGGGTATTCTCATAATATGAAGCTCTATCGACTGACTCAAAAGAAGTTCTCTGAGTCTCCATTTAGCCCAATCGGTGCCAAGCTATACGGTGGGCGATGGAACTCGAAAGGAACCGAAGCACTGTACTTTTCTCAATCCGAATCTCTTTGCTCGTTAGAAGTTTTCGTCCATGTAAACAACGATCCGGCGATCACCAAGCTTTACGATTTGTATCGTATCGAGATGCCAGAGTACTTAATTGCTGCACTGGATGAAGAAGACTTACCGGTCACTTGGCGCTCCATTCCTGCTAGTGAATCCACACAATACATTGGCGACCAGTTTCTCAACGATCCGCATCCTGAGTTCGCTGCTCTGCAAGTACCTTCGACAATTTCTCCTCGTGACAACAACTACGTTGTCAATCCAAACCATCCCAAGATGAAAGACATCCTGAAGAAAGCAGAGAAGCTTGATTTTGCTTTCGACCCAAGAATCTTCAAATAAAAAGCTCAGCATTTGGATTAGCGCTGAGCTTTTCTTTCTCTCTTTTTCCATTGGGTTAATGCTGAGCAGTTAACTGCTGATTGCTCATTACTTCTTTCTGGTAGCTGCCTAATACGATCTCTGCGCCTTTGTAAGAGAGGTGGCTTGCATCGGTGTACATGGCATTGTTGCTGCCCACTTTCATTGCGCATTTGCCCTGTTGGCAGATGTAGTTAGTAAGGTCGACAAACTCCACATGTTCAAATTGGTCAAAGTACGCTGCTAGTGTTGCTACGTGATGCGGGTGTGACTGCTTTGGCGAAAAGTCACATTCATTGCCAGTGTTGTCTCCAAACAGTCTCGCTTTCCATAAACATTCACCAATGGCATGCGGTGCGGAAGGTGTTGGACCAAAGACCAGAACTTCTCGGTCTTCTAACTCGTTCAAAAGGCGAGTGAGCGAAGCTTGGGAGTCTCGTTTGGATAACTCTTTATTGAAGTTAGAAGAAATCACCACGCGACGGATAGAAGGGGTATTCAAAATGGTTTCTATTGCATCAGTGAAGAAATTGCTGCAAGACAAATGGTTTGCACCCGAAACCTTATCGACATAGCCAACCGCGCAAGAGTCTTGCGTAAGTTGAACAACCCCTGTTGGTGTGTCATTCGCGAGTTGCTGAACAAAGACCATGCTGTGGCTGTTACCCAAGACAGCGACAGTAGGCTGGGAAGATGAGGAGCAGGTGTCATTGATGCCGGTATTACCGTTACATGCGATGCCGTAGCCGTTGTTCACGCGCATGGCTTCGAAAAACGCGCTACGGTCGGGAAAGCCTCCGTTTTTATGGCCGACTACACCAAAAGCAAGCAGTGGCAGGGTAACTAATACTAGTGAGGCTGTAAGTGTGCTCATGCCTATTTTCTTGCGGCTACGGAAAGGCTTTTCAACAAAGCGCCAAGTTAGATAAGAAAAGGCAAATAGAGCGACAAGATAAAACGCGAGGCTGAACTTTTGTCCGGCAGTGAGTACGTATCGATAAAAGACCAGTAACGGAATATGCCATAGATAGAGGCTGTAGCTAATTAAACCGACAAAAACGACCGATTTGAGGCTTAGAGCTTTACCCAGGGTGTTGTCTTTGGATGAGAACAAGATGATAAGCGCGGTGCCAATCACAGGAATTAACAGCATGAGCCCGGCGCCATCTTTTGATTTATCAAACAACAAAGCAGAGGCGAGAACTAGGGTTAAACCAATCATAGCTAAGGTGTTGTTGGGCTTGATCACGGTTTTACGCATCACTAGGGCAACCAGAGAGCCTGCCGCCAACTCCCAAACCCGGGAGAAAATCATGTAAAAGGCGAAATCAGGATCACCACTGGCGTACCAAATAGTCATCAAACTTAGTGCAAATACTGCGATGAAGAAGGTGAGATAAGACATGAGCTTGCCACGTGCCAGCAACATAAGCAAAAGAGGGATCACAATGTAATATTGCTCTTCGACACCTAAGCTCCAAGTATGAAAGAGTGGGTTGGCTTGCTCTTCCAGTCCAAAGTAGTTGTGGCCTTTGAGGTAAAGCAAAGCGTTAGAGGCGGACAGAATGGAAGCCACAGAAAACTCACCAACTTCTTTATGAGCATGGGGAAGGAACAACCACCAAGAGAGTAAATAGCACACTGCAATAACGAGCAGCAGTAAGGGCAGAATCCGACGAATACGGCGCTCATAGAAATCGGAAAGGCTGAATTGGTTCTTATCTAAATCGTTTATAACAATAGTGGTAATTAAGTGCCCGCTGATCACAAAGAACATGTCTACGCCGATAAAACCACCAGCAAAGGCTTGTATATCTGTATGGGAAAAAATCACCAATAGGACAGCAATCGCTCTTAATCCATCAATTTCTGCTCTGTATGCCATTGCCACTCTCCCTAGTCAACGACATATCTAACGCAAAATGCGCACCAAAACTTGGTCTTTGAAAATCAGAGTGTTAGTGGCGATTATAAGGATGAGAACAGTTTTACAGGGTGGCTTCTTATATTGATTTTCATTTTGAAAACATCAAGCTTGCAATTTTTAGCAAAGTGACGAGCTAAGAATGTAAATCAAAGATCAGTCGAACTGAAGCTCTTATACTCGAAGTTAAGTGAACAAACTCAGAAACGAGGCTATGAGCCAAAACGACATTCAAGCCAAGATTTCCAGCTTTACTTGTATCGAAGAAGCATTGGATTACTTCGATATTGGTTTTGATAGCCGCTTTATTGATAAACACAGAGTGGAGTTAGTGAAGCGCTTCAATGGGTATTTAATTCTGACTAAGCCTGAAGATTGGTTTTCGGCTCGCCGTGCATTAAAGAACGCATACTGCAAAGTGCAGCGAAGTTTGTTGGATAAAACCACACGATCGGCTTGCCGTGGTTGCACCTCTTGTCAGCGACGTTAGAAAGTATCCTAACACCCAAACTATGTATGTCTCTGCCATCATGTTGTTCGCGTCGTTACTAGGTTGGCTTAAACGAGAACGAACCATTAGCGGCACAACGATGCGGTTCTGAAGAGTTAGAGAACCCTGTTGAAACTATTTAAACAAATTTTCTTTCATGATTAGGGCGTGTTGAT